>JAHCBB010000044.1 GCA_019634635.1 Verrucomicrobiia bacterium | reverse complement strand
ATCGGAAAGCATGCGTTCTATGGCTGCACGGTCCTCAGGGCCATAGACGTTGCGAGTGCGAACCCCAACTACAGCAGCGTTGGGGGCGTGCTGTTCGACAAAGGCCAGACCGTCATTTTACAATATCCCGGTGGACGGCTGGGCGCCTACAGGCTGCCCGACGGTGTCACCACCGTCGGAAATTTGGCGTTCACCGGCTGCACGAGCCTGACGCAGATCACCTTTCCCGAGAGCCTCACCACCCTCGGAGAGTCTGCGTTCTCCGGATGCACGGGCCTGACCCAAATCACCTTTCCCGAGAGCCTCACCACCATCGAAGGCGGTGCATTCGGTGGCTGCACGGGCTTGCCCCAGGTCATCTTGCCAAACAGCCTCACCGCCATCGGATACGGGGCATTCTACGGCTGCACGAACCTCACCGCCATAGACGTTGCCAGCGCGAACCCCCACTACAGCAGCGTTGGGGGCGTGTTGTTCGACAAAGGCCAGACCGCAATTCTACAGTATCCCTTTGGGCGGGCGGGCAACTACACCCTGCCCGATGGTGTCACTTCCATCGGAGCCGAGGCGTTTTCCCGCTGCGCAGGCCTGACCGAGGTCACCCTGCCCGACAGCCTCACCACCATCGGAAATTGGGCGTTCTTTGACTGCACGGGCCTGACCCAGGTCATCTTGCCAAACAGCCTCACCACCATCGGAGACGGGGCGTTCTACGGCTGCACGGGCCTGACCCAGATCACCCTGCCCGACAGCCTTACATCCATCGGAATTAATGCGTTCTCTGACTGCCCAAACCTTAGATTCGTGAGATTTCTGGGCAACGCACCGAGTGAGGAATACCCGTTCTTCGGCGACATAATCCCGTTCTTCGGCGACATCATCGTCCTCTACCTGCCCGACGCGACCGGGTGGAGCGATACATTTGCCGGTCTACCCACCACCCTGTGGCTGCCGGCCATCGGCCGGCCGACCACCGCCGGCGGGCTGTCCGACGGTTCCTTTGGATTCCCCGTCGATTGGGCGCCGCACCGCCAGGTCACCGTCGAGGCCTGCGCCGACCTCACGCACCCCGATTGGCAAACCGTGGGCACCCTGACTCTCGACGCCACCGGCGCGGCCCAGTTCAGCGATCCCGCCGCCGCCAGCCACCCCAACCGTCTCTACCGCCTGCGGACTCCTTGAGCCCGGGCGGGTTGTTTTTCCTGACCCGTGTGGGTCAGGCGGCGGGCCGCGAGCGCGAACCGTGTGTGCGTTCCGGCCCGCCGTTTCCATGCGTTTTGGGCGAGGACCACGATTCCCGAAAATTCCGCGAATCCTCTTCCCGGAAGTGCGGTGGCAAAGTGTGCATGAACTCTGGCATCTCGATTTCCTCCACCGGGTGGGCAAGCCGGATCGGCCGCCTGGCCCGCCTGCTACCCCTGCTGGCCATGGCCCTTTTCCTGGGATCCAACCTCGAACTGCGCGCACAGAATGGCTTCCCGTTCAACTACGTTACGAACCAGAATGGCATCACGATCACGGGATATAGGGGCGCAGGCGGGGCGGTGACCATCCCTGCCAAGCTCAATGGCCTCCCCGTCACGAGAATCGGAGACCGTGCGTTCGTTAACCGCGCAAGCCTGACCCAAATCACCTTTCCCGAGAGCCTCACCACCATCGAAGGCTCTGCATTCTTTGGCTGCACGGGCCTGACCCAGATCAGCCTGCCCGACAGCCTCACCACCATCGGAGAGTTTGCGTTCGCCCGCTGCACGGGTCTGACGCAGATCACCTTTGCCGAGAGCCTCACCACCATCGGAGGCAATGCGTTCTCCGGCTGCACGGGCCTGACCCAGATCACCCTGCCCGACAGCCTCACCACCATCGGAAATCGGGCGTTCTCCGACTGCACAGGGCTGACCCAGATCACCCTGCCAGACAGCCTCACCACCATCGGAAATTGGGCGTTCTCCGGATGCACGGGTCTGACCCAGATCACCCTGCCCAAGAGCCTCACCACCATCGGAAATCCGGCGTTCTCCGGATGCACGGGCCTGACGCAGATCACCTTTCCCGAGAGCCTCACCACCATCGAAGGCGGTGCATTCGATGGCTGCACGGGTCTGACCCAGATCACCCTTCCCAGCAGCCTCACTACCCTCGGAGGCGGTGCATTCGGTGGCTGCACGGGCTTGACCCAGATCAGCCTGCCCAACAGCCTCACCACCATCGGATACAAGGCGTTCTTCGGCTGCACGAGCCTGACGCAGATCGCCTTTCCCGAGAGCCTCACCACCATCGGATACGAGGCGTTCAACGGCTGCACGGGCCTGACCCAGATCAGCCTGCCCAACAGCCTCACCACCATCGGATACGAGGCGTTCAACGGCTGCACAGGGCTGACCCAGATCACCTTGCCCAACAGCCTCACCTCCATTGAGTACCGGGCTTTCTTCGGCTGCACGCGCCTGACCCAGGTCACCTTGCCCAACAGCCTCATCACCATCGGAAATGAGGTGTTCTCCGGCTGCACGGAACTCACTGCCATAGACGTTGCCAGTGCGAACCTCCACTACAGCAGCGTTGGGGGCGTGTTGTTCGACAAAGGCCAGACCGCAATTCTACAGTATTCCTTTGGGCGGGCGGGCAACTACACCCTTCCCGATGGTGTTACTTCCATCGGAGCCGAGGCGTTTTCCCGCTGCGCAGGCCTGACCGAGGTCACCCTGCCCGACAGCCTCACCACTATCGGAAATCAGGCGTTCTTTGACTGCACCAGCCTGAGGCAGATCACCTTTCCCGAGAGCCTCACCACCATCGGAGATGGGGCGTTCGACGGCTGCACCAGCCTGAGGCAGATCACCTTGCCCAACAGCCTCACCGCCATTGGAGATTGGGCGTTCTTCAACTGCAGGAGCCTGACCCAGATCACCTTTCCCGAGAGCCTCACCACCATCGAAGGCTATGCGTTCTACGGCTGCACGGGCCTGACGCAGATCACCTTTCCCGAGAGCCTCACCACCATCGAAGGCTATGCGTTCTACGGCTGCACGGGCCTGAGCGAAGTCAGCGTGCCCGACAGCCTCACCACCATCGGAAATCGGGCGTTCTCCGACTGCACGGGCCTGACCCAGATCACCCTGCCCGACAGCCTTGCATCCATCGGAATTAATGCGTTCTCTGACTGCTGGAACCTTAGATTCGTGAGATTTCTGGGCAACGCACCAAGTGAGGAATACCCGTTCTTCGGCGACACCGTCTTCCCCACCGTCCTTTACCTGCCCGGCACCTCAGGCTGGTCCGATACGTTCGGCGGTGCGCGCACCGCCCTGTGGCTCCCGGCCATCGGCCTGCCGACCACCGACGGCGGGCTGCCCGACGGTTCCTTTGGATTCCCTGTCGATTGGGCTCCCCAACGTCAGGTCAATGTCGAGGCCTGCGCTGACCTCACGCACCCCGACTGGCAGCCCGTAGGCACCCTGACCCTCGACGCCACCGGCACCGCCCAGTTCAGCGATCCCGCCGCCGCCAGCCACCCCAACCGTCTCTACCGCCTGCGGACGCCGTAAGCTGGGCGGGTTGTTTTTCCTGACCCGGGTGGGCCGGGCGGCGAGCCGCGAGCGCGAAACTGTGTGTGCGTTCCGGCCCGCCGTTTCCATGCGTTTTGGGCGTGGGGAAAGATTCCTGAACGATTGGCGAATCCTTTTCCCGGAAGTCCGGTGGCAAGGGGTGCATGAACTTGTTCCTACCACGTTCCGCCCCGCAGCCGCCGGGCTTCCTCCGCCGGGGACTCCACGTCGCGCTGGCCACGCTGGTCAGCGCGTTCCTGTTCAGTCTCCGATCCCACGGCCAGGCCGCATCCGACGGGATCTGGGATCCCTCCACGGAACCCGTCGAGGTGGACATCATCCTGCTCTATACCCCGAGGGCGCGGGCGGCGCAGGGCGATGAGGAAGCCCTACGCCGGTCCATCCGGGCGGTCATTGACAGCGCCAACTACTCCTTTGCCCGGAGCCTCATCGGCGTGCGGCTGAATCCGGTGTGGATCGGACTTCACAGCACCTGGGTGGAGAGCGGCGACATGTTGACCGAACACAACGCGATGTATTCCGACTCCCGGATCGCCACCCTGCGCAGCGACTACAAGGCCGACTTCGTTTACCTGGTCATCGAATCCGACGCCAACTTCTACGACGGCGTAGCCACCGGTTTAAATGATCTCCAAGGCCAGCCCAACCGCTGCATGAGCGTCATGAGGAGGACGATCTTTGCTGGCAGTCCCCGCTGGACGGAGCACGCAGGGTTGGGCCTGATCCACGAGACGGGCCATTTTCTGGGTGCCGGTCATGACGTCGAGCACGGCTATCCCACCCCGTTTCAGTCCATCAGGGCATTGTTCCCCTACAGCAATGGGCGGCGATTCGAGGTGGGTGGGGTGCTGTATCGCACCGCCATGGCCTATGATCCCGGCATCCAGCTCAACCTGTTCTCCAATCCCAACCTGAACTTCGCCGGTGTGCCCCTGGGAATTCCTGCCGGACAGCCAGGCGAGGCCGACAACGCGCAGACCCTGAACCGCGCGGCGCCCATCGTGGCGGCCTACCGCACCGCCCTCAGCCGGATTGGTTTCGCAAAGAGCTCCCTGTCGGTCGCCGAAGGAGAAGGCTCGGTGACCGTGCCCTTGTTACGTACTGGCGATCTGAACAGCAGCACCCGGGTCACCGTGACCTTCGACAACACCAGCCCCGCCAGGGTCGGACAGGATTTCACCCGGCCGGTGAGCACCTTCGTCACCTTCGGGACCAACCAGGCCACGGCGGAACTGGTGATTCCCATCCTGGAGGATGACCTGCTCGAAGGGGATGAGACGCTGCGAATTGGACTTTCGACCGTCCAGGGCAATCACGGTCTGAATGCCGACTCCGCCTGTACCATCACCATCCGCGACAACGAACCGGCCATTTCTCTGAGCCAACCTTCGGTGTCTCTTGCGGAAAACGGCGGCATCGCGGAGGTGACGGTCGAGTTCACCGGTCACTTGGCGGAAGGTGGGACGCATGAAGTCGATTTGGCCATCGGCAGGGAAGGGGACACCGCAACACCGGGCACTGACTTCGAAGTGACCCCGGCCCGCCTGACGTTCACTGCCGCCCAACGTCGCCAGACCCTTCAGATCCGTTCCCTACCCGACTCGTTTCCGGAGACCGACGAGTTTGCCCGGATCGGCCTTGGAAACGCGGAGCTGAGGGTGGAGATCCTGGATGATTCACGACCCGGAAGCCTTCTGCCGGTCGCCGCGCCGAACGGAACGGTCATCGCCCTGCGCGCCCTCCCTTCCGGCGGCGTCCTGTTGGCGGGCGACTTCACGCAGGTGGGAGGCGTCCGGCGCACCGGGCTGGCCCGCCTGCGAGCGGATGGCAGCCTCAGCGCGGAGTTCGTGCCGCCGGAACTCGTCTCGGCCCCGTTCGAACTACCGGAGATTCCCCCCACCAAGATTCTCTGTGTGACGCCGCTGGCGAGTGGCCACTGGATGGCAGGCGGATTCATCGGGCTCGCCGACGGGACACCCGCCCGCAATCTTGTCCGGATCAAACCCGATGGACGTCTGGACACGACGTTCCAACACCCCGGCTTCGACGGCGCCGTCTGGACCGTGGTGGAGCAACCGGACGGACGCCTGCTGGTGGGCGGCGCGTTTGAGCATGTCGGCGACCGCCCGGTTCAAGGTTTGGCCCGATTGAACGCCGACGGCTCGCTCGATCCGACGTTTCGCCTCGAACCCGGAGTGCAGGGCACCGCCGTGGCGGTGTCCGGCATCGGGCTTGTTGGGGACGGACGACTGCTTGTCGGCGGCAGCTTCATCACCCACTACAACAACTCGGCCGCGACAAACCTCTTCCGGCTGAATTCGGATGGCTCGCTGGACACGACCTTTCCCCTCCTCAAGACGGGGGCCAAGACCGCCGTCCTGTCCGTTTCTGCGCTGCCGGACGGAAGGGCCTATGCGGGCGGGTTCTTCGAGCGCGTCGGCGGCCGGTCCATTCGGCGTCTGGTGCGCCTGAGTCCGGATGGAAGCATCGATCCCACGTTCACGGCGCCGCAGCCCAACGGCGAGATCATCCACCTGCAGCCCTTGCCCAATGGACAACTTCTGGTGGCGGGCGGGTTCACCGTCATCGCGGGTGCGAACCGCCGTTTCGTGGCGTTGCTCAACGAGGACGGAACGGTTGATGAATCGTTCGACCTTGGACGGGGCGCCGGCGATCATGTCTGGGCCGTCGCCGCCGGCGGCGACGGTTCATTGTATCTCGGTGGGACGTTGCAGAGTTTCAATGGGCAGCCCGCCCCCTATCTCGCCCGCCTGCGCCTTCCCCAGATCGCCGGGGCCTTCACCGACGTCAACACGGACGCGACCGGCCGATTCCACGCCCATGTGCTCGGCCTTCCGGGTGCCCGGTATGAGATCGAATCCACGACCGACCTCAAGGCGTGGCGTCCGGCCGGCGACGTGTGGGTGGATGCGCCCGACCACTCGGCGGTCTTTTCGGCCCTTGCGGCCGGCGATACCCAGCTCTTTCGGATCAAGACGCCTTCGCCGTGAGCGGCGGTGACGACAGGGGGGGGGCGCAGGGGACAGGACACTATCGCCGAACTCGTGGATTTTCAGATCCGACAGATGTCCTGTCCCTAGCGCGCAGCCCCGCTTGCTGGCAGATGCCGGTCCTGTCAGGTTGCCGCCGGTATGATCGCGCCGCTTGCCGACAAGATTCCCGCCTTGGTGGCCGCGTGCCGTCGTTTCAAGGTCAGGCGGTTGTACCTGTTTGGCTCGGCCGCCCGCGGAGGCTTCCGGCCCGAGTCGAGCGACCTCGATTTCCTCGTATCACTGGCAGACGACTCGCCCGCGGAATACACCGAAAACTACTTCGGGCTGGCCCACGAACTGGAACGTGTGTTCGGGCGGCAGGTGGATTTGGTGACGGAACGTTCGGTCCGCAATCCATACTTCCGCCAGGTACTCGAAACGACGCGGCAACTCGTCTATGAGGCCTGAAGAAAAGAAGCTGTTGCTGGACGTGTCGGAGGCCGGGGCCAGCATCCGGCTGCGGTGCACGGGCAGCACCTTCGAGGCGTACGCCGCCGACCGCTGGTTCCGCCGCACGGTCGAGCGCGAGTTTGGATGCGGAGGGGACACCTATCGCTGAATTCGTTGATCTTCGGATTCGACAGGTGTCCCTGTGGCCCCTTCGCCCATTGCACGGGCCTGACCCAAATCACCATTCCCAACAGCCTCACCACCATTGAAAGCTATGCGTTCTACAGCTGCACGGGCCTGACCTACGCACGATTTGCCGGGAACGCACCGGCTACGGTCGGCGACGGCTTCTTCGGCCCCGTCTTGCCCACCGTCCTTTACCTGCCCGGCACCTCAGGCTGGTCCGATACGTTTGGCGGTGCTCCCACCGCCCTGTGGCTGCCGGCTCTCGGCCGGCCCTGGAGTTTGGACATTTTCGGCATGCACTCCTCCGACTGCTTTACCCCAACGGGGTATCGTCCCCCAGCCCAAGGTTGGCGCCCCACGCCTACCTTGGGTAAGGACGAAATTGATGCCCTCAACCCCAACGGGGTTGCGTCCTAGTCCCAGACATACCGCCTGGGAAATCGATCGGCCAAGTTGACCGAGCAGATGCACGTGGTCGTCAACTCCACCTACCAAGAGAGGCGGACATTCCAGGCGCTTGGCGATGGCCCCGAGTTGGGTGTGCAAGGACTGTCGGACGGTTTGGTCCCGTAGCCACGGGCGCCGCTCCTTGGTCGAAACGACAAGGTGCAGATAAACCGAGGAAAGTGATTGAGGCATACCACGAGCGTGGCCAACAGACGTATCACCGATCCATCCCGCGATTTAGAGGATTCTTGGGCGCAACCCCGTTGGGGTTGGCGATCCATCGCGAGTGGACCCAAGGTAGGCGCGGGGCGCCAACCTTGGGCTCTGGGACGTAACGCCGTTGGCGTTGGGTCGATTCCCCTCGCCCAGCCGAGGCCCAAATCAGACTGAAAAATGTCCAAACCCCAGTGCCGGCCATCGGCCGGCCGAACGCCGCCGGCGGGCTGCCCGACGGTTCCTTTGGATTCCACGTCGAAAGGACCCCATCTCCCGCAACCCCGGGGCGGGACCGCTCTGCGGCCCATTCCCGACCCGGTTTTGAAACCGGCAATTTCACCTGCCGTCCGCGCTGGGGGTGACACCGCTTCCCGCTCGGCCGATCGGCGGCCAATGTGAGTGTCCTTAATGATACTTTATTGAATGTTGTGGTGCGTTTACGATACATTCAAACCGTGTCCGAGATATCCTCCTTGCCCTTGCCCGTGACCCGTGCCCTGCGCCAGCTCGGGCACGACCTCGCCCTTGCCCGTCGGCGCCGGGGAATCTCCACGGCGGACATGGCCGAACGGCTCTTCATCAGCCGCCGCACGCTCTGGCGTCTGGAGAAGGGCGACCCGACGGTGGCGCTGGGTGCCTTCGCCAACGCCACCTTCGTGCTCCAGCTCCACGAGCGCCTCGCCCAACTCGCCGCCCCGGCCCAGGACACGCTCGCCTTCGAACTCGATGAGGAACGGCTGCCCAAACGGATCCGCCGAAGGAAGGCATGAGCATCGAGGTCCACATCGAATGGGAAGGTGAGACGAAGCGGGTGGGACTGCTGCGCCCGGCTGCCCGGGGCGCCACGGTCACCTTCGAGTACCATCCCACCTGGCTCAGCCAGCCGAAGGCCTTCGCCATCGATCCCACGAGCCTGCCTCTCCGGGCTGGCCCGCATCACAGCCCGAGCCTGTTCGGCGCCATCCAGGACTGCGGTCCGGATCGGTGGGGCCGGGTCCTGATCGAGCGGGCGGTCCGCCGACATGTCCTGGATGCCAAACCCTACCGGGATCTGGACTACGTCCTGGCCCTTGAGGACTCCACCCGCATCGGGGCCCTCCGCTTCCGGACTGGCTCGGAAGGGCCATTCCTCGCCACCCGTTCCGGCAGGGTGCCACCCGTGGTCCAACTGGCCGCTCTGCTCAACGCCACCGACGCCGTCCACGGGGAAACTGAAACCGCCCAGGACCTTCGCTTCCTGCTGGGTGCCGGCTCACCCTTGGGCGGGGCGCG
Organism: Verrucomicrobiia bacterium; assembly: GCA_019634635.1. Lineage (NCBI taxonomy): Bacteria > Pseudomonadati > Verrucomicrobiota > Verrucomicrobiia > Verrucomicrobiia bacterium. The sequence continues at coordinate 28,686 of JAHCBB010000044.1, read as the reverse complement.
CCCGAAGTCGGTGGTCGCGCTCCCGGACGGACAGCTCGCCATCGCCAAGTTCCCCAAGCCCGATGACACCCGGGACATCGCTGCCGGTGAGGTGCTGGCCCTCGGGCTGGCCCGGGAGGCGGGGATCCGCGTGCCGGAACATCAACTCGTCCGGGTGCGCGGCCGTGGTGTCTCCGTCATCACCCGCTTCGACCGGATCGGCCCGCGACGCATCCCGTTCCTTTCCGCTCACAGTCTCCTCGGACTCACTCCGGGCGAGGCCGGCTCCTACACCCTGCTCGCCGATGGCATCCGTCAGTGCGGTGCAGCCGTGCGGGAGGATCTGCGCGAACTCTGGCGTCGCCTCATCTTCTCGCTCCTCGCCAGCAACTACGACGACCACCTCCGGAACCATGGCTTCCTGATGCACGCGGCGGGCCACTGGTCGCTGTCGCCCGCCTACGACCTCAACCCGGTTCCGGAGATGGATCGCAGTCAGACCCCGAAGACTCCCATCACCGAACATCAGGAGGAACCGAGCGTCGCAGTCGCCCTGGACGCAGCCCCCCGCTTCGGTCTCCGGGCTGCGGAAGCGAGGGAGATTCTTCGGGACGTCCTGACCGTCATTCAGCAATGGCGCCAGACCGCCCGACGCCTCCGTCTTTCCGCTGGAACGATCTCCGCGTACGCCAGCGCCTTCGAGAATCCGTCGATCAACGAAGCCGCCTCCCTGATCAAGGCGTGATCGGCACACACCGTGCCGATCGGGCGCACGCAACCCTTCTGCCCCGCCCTGCCTCCCAGCGCCATTCCGTAATGGGGTGGTTCCCGCCGAACCAAAATGCTGATGAAATCGAGCTGAGTTGGGTCTGTTCTTCATCCCTCGACGCCAGTCGTTCTTGATTCTTCCGTCCAGCCCGCCAATTACGCCGAATCCGGTCCACACCCATCGCAACGGCCCCCAACCCCATCTCCCACGACCCTAGGCGGGACCGCTCTGCGGCTCATTCCCGACCCGGCCGTTCCCGTTCGGCATGGGCGCGGGAGACGATCCCTTAAAAATCCGCGAATCCCTTTCCCGAAAGTGCGGTGGCAAGGGGTGCATGAACTTACTCCCATCACGTTCCACCCCACGGCCCCCGGGCTTCTTCCGCAGGGGACTCAATGCAACATTGGCCGTCATCGCCTGGGCCTCAACCGGGGTGTTCGCAACGCACGCCGAGTCCGATTCCGAACCCCTCCCGGCGCTCCTTCTGCCGGTCCAGTCGGAGTCATCGCCAGCGACAGCCAGCGGATGGAGGCGAACCCCGTCACGATCGCGAATCGCACGCCTGAACCCGGAGCTGCCGACCCGCGCGGCCGACTGGCTTCAGCCCGGCCGCGAGGTGCGGCTCGATCTGCTGGACCACCAGGACATCACCGTTGCCGTTGAGTCGGTGGAACCCACGGCAACCGGCGGAAGGGTGATCCACGGGCGGGCGACCTCGGATGAGGCCAGCAGCGTTACGCTCGTGCTGGAGGATCACAGTCTCACCGGCTTTGTGCGCCTCACTGGCTTGGGCGCGTTCCGGGTCGCTCCGCTGGGCGCTGGCGAGGTGCTGGAGATCTCCCAGGTGGACGCCCGGAGCCATGCCTTCTGCGCCACCGTGCCGAAACCGGTGCCCGCCGGGGACGCGGTCTCCGGCATCGCCCGCGCGGGTGTGGGTCCCCATGCCGGAGAGCTTCCCCCAGCCGACACGCTCCCCGAGCCAACGGTGGTGGAGGTGATGTTCCTCTACACGCCTCAGGCGGTGGTCGGTGAGGGCAACGAGGAAGGCATCCGCCAGCGCATCTTGGAATCGGTGGACGAGATGAACTACCGCCTGACCAACAGCCTCATCAACGTCCGCATCCACCCCGTCTTCATCGGGCTCTACAACACGTCTGAGACCGGCGATCTGCCGCGGGACCTTTCGCGGCTCGCCAACGGCACGGCCGGGATGGAGCGGGTGTCGCAGTTGCGCAACGACCACAAGGCGGACCTCGTCGTCTTGATCACCGAATTGGAAAACCAGGGCTTTGCTGGCCAGGCGTGGGATCTGACCCCGCCCCATGGGAACCAGGCCACGGGCTTTTCCGTGATCCGTCGGATAGCCATGGGAAAGGGTTCCCCGTTTCTGGCGCACGAGCTTGGGCACCTGCTGGGCTGCGACCATGACCGGGAACATGCAACACTACCACTCGACGCCCCCTTCTACGCTGCCAGGAAGCCCTACATTTTCGGCCACCGCTTGGAGGTGGAGGGAGTGACCTACATTGACGTCATGTCCTACGAACCCGGCATCTTTGTCCCCTATTACGGCAATCCCCGGCTCCAACTGGATGGCGTGCCGCTGGGCGTCCCAGCCGGGGCCGAACGCCCGTCGGACGGCGCCCGCACCATCAACGAAACCGCGCCCTACGTCGCTCTTTACCGCACGGCGCGCAGCCGCATTGGGTTCGCCGCACCGCGCTTCGTTGCCGCCGAGCAGGACGGCTCAGTCACCGTGCGGCTGGTGCGCACCGGCGACTTGGATACCAGCACGCTGGTCACGGTGACCTTCGACGCCACCAGTCCGGCCAAGGCTGGCCAGGACTACACCCGGCCGGCCTCCGTGCTGGTCAGCTTCGCCACGAACCAGGCCACGGCCGAACTGGTGATTCCGTTGATTCAGGATGACGTGGCCGAGGGAGAGGAAACACTCCGATTGGGCCTCACTTCGGTGCAGGGCGACCACGGCATTGCCGGGCAGGGAACCACGGAGGTCGTCATCCTGGACGCCAGCACGCCACCCGCCTACTCGCAGATTGAATTCCCCGACGGCCCGCTCGCCGTCACCGAATCGGTCGCCGAAGCCCGGGTTCGGGTGAACTTCGCCGGGCCCCTCGGCGACGGCGAATTGGTCCTTCCCTATCGCACCGTGGACGGCACCGCGACCGCCGGAACGGACTATCAGCCGGTGAGTGGCACGCTCACCCACCCCGCCGGGGAAACCTCGTGGGAAATCGCCGTCCCGATCCTGCCGCAACCCGCGGCCGGCCCCGACCGGAGTTTTTTCGTCGTGGTCGGCACGCGCACGAACACCGTGCGGATCCTGGACGGCCAACGGGTGGGGGCGTTGCTCGGCAATCCCGGTCTCCAACTCGATCCCGATGGCGATCTCAACGCCCGGATCCGCGGCGACGGAAAACTGCTCGTCTGGGGCAGCTTCTCCCGCTTGGGCGGCCATGAACGCACCGGCATCGCTCAACTCAACGCCGACGGCACGGTGGACGAGTCGTTTCAACCGCCGGAGATTCTGCTGGGGCACCGCCGTCTGGCCGGTCTCGGAGCGGCGCTCGTGAGTTTCAACGCCAACGCCAAAATCGCCTCGGTCGGCGTCCAGCCTGACGGAAAACTGCTGTTGGTCGGCTCATTTTCACGGGTCAACGGCCAGCCCCGCACCACACTGGTCCGGTTGCAACCGGATGGGCGGGTGGATGAATCGTTCGGTCCAGGCCTCCGCTTCGACGGAGCGGTCATCAGCCTCGTCATCCAACCGGACGGACGGATCGTGGTCGGAGGCACGTTCGAGCGCATCAACGGTGAGCGGCGTCCCTTCATCGCCCGGTTGCTGCCCGACGGGAGCGTGGACCCCAGCTTCCAGCCCAACGGCGGGCCGACGAGCGACTGGACCGTGATCATCCAGACCTTTGCGCTCCAGGCGGACGGAAAGATCCTGCTGGGCGGCTTCTTCAAGCAGGTGGACGGCAAACCGATGCTCAACCTGGCGCGGTTGAACCCGGACGGCACCTTCGACCCGACCTTCAAGCTGAGGACCGGCGCCGCCGGTCCGGTGTGGCGCATCCGGCAGCAGCCCGATGGCAAGATCGTGGTGGGCGGGGTCTTTGACACGCTGGGCGGCCGTGCTTCGAAGAAGCTGGCCCGGCTCAACGCCGACGGTTCGAACGACCTGACCTTCCGCCCGCCCAACCCGAACGCCGATGTGAACGACTTCGTCTGCCTGCCGGATGGACGGCTGCTGGTCAGCGGTAGCTTTACCACCATCGCCAGTCAGGACCGGCGCTTCTTGACCCTGCTGAACGCGGACGGGACCCTGGACTCCAGCTTCGATCTCGGGACCGGGCCGGATCGCTTTCTCGGAAGGGAAGTCGGACTGGACTCTGAAGCGACCGCATTGCTCGCGGACGGAACGCTCTATCTCTCGGGTCCGTTCCAGCGCGTGAATGGCCTGCACGCTCCGAGCCTCGTCCGGCTGAACCTCGGCCCGCTGACGCCGGCCCTACGGGATTTGAAACTGGCCGCGACCCAACTGGCCGCCACCGTGCACGGCCTGGCGGGAGGTGTGTATCCAGTCGAAGCCAGTGCCGATCTCGAGCATTGGGAACAGGCCGGCGAAGTCCGACTGGAAGGCTACGACACCCGGACTCAATTCACGGCTCCGACCGGGGAAGGTTCACGCTTCTTCCGCCTGACGCCTCACGGTCAGCAGCCCGGCGGTGTTCCCGTCATTCTCCCGGCCCGTGTGAATCGGGCGGCGGGCCGCGAGCGCGAACCGTGAGTGCGCTCCGGCCCGCCGTTTCCCTTTGGGTTGGGCGCGGGAAACGAATTCTCAATTATCCGCGAATCCCTTTCCCGGAAGTGCGGTGTGCAACGGGGGCATGAACCTATTCCCATCACGTTCCACCCCACAGCCCCCGGGCTTCTTCCGCAGGGGACTCAACGCAACATTGGCCGTTCTCGCCTGGGCCTCAACCGGGGCGCTCCCAGCACACGCCGAGTCCGATTCCGAACCCCGCCCGGCGCTCCTTCTGCCGGTCCAGTCGGAGTCATCGCCAGCGACAGCCAGCGGATGGAGGCGAACCCCGTCACGATCCCGGACCGCACGCCTGAACCCGCAGCTGCCGACCCGGGCGGCCGAATGGTTTCAGCCCGGACGCCAGGTGCGACTCGACCTGCTGGATAACCAGGACATCACCCTCGCCGTCGAGTCGGTGGAACCCACTGTGACCGGCGGCTGGGTGGTCCGCGGGCGCGCGACGTCCGATGAGGCCAGCAGTGTCACCCTGACGCTGGAGGGACGGAGTCTCACCGGCTTCCTGCGCCTCACCGGCCTGGGCGCGTTCCGGGTCGCTCCGCTGGGCGATGGCGAGGTGCTGGAGATCTCCCAGGTCGACTCCCGAGCCCATGCCTTCTGCGGCACCGTGCCGCAACCGGTGCCCGCCGGGGACGCGGTCTCCGGCCTCGCCCGCGCGGGTGTGGGTCCCCAGGCCGTGGACCTGCCGCCGGCCGACACGTTGTCCGAACCCACTGTGGTGGACGTGATGTTCCTCTACACGCCTCAGGCCATGATCGGCGAGGGCAACGAGGAAGGCATCCGCCAGCGCATCTTGGAATCGGTGGACGAGATGAACTACCGCCTGACCAACAGCCTCATCAACGTCCGCATCAATCCCGTCTTCATGGGGCTTTACGACACGTTTGAGACCGGCGACCTGCCGCGGGACAACTACCGCCTGGCCAATGGTGTGGACGGCATGGACCGGGTGCAGCAGTTGCGCAACGACTACAAGGCCGACCTCGTCTGCCTGCTCACCGAGCTGGAAAACCAGGGAATCTACGGCCAGGCGTGGGATCTCACCCCGCCCCAGGGAAACCCGGCCACGGGCTTCATGGTGATCCGACGTCAGGGCATGGGAAAGGGGTCGATGTTCCTGGCTCACGAGCTCGGACATTTGCTGGGTTGTGCGCACGATCGGGAACACGCCGGTCTGGATGATCCCCGGAATGCCCCCTACTACGCGGGCCGGAAGCCCTACATCTTCGGGCACCGCTTCGAGGTGGAGGGAGTGACCTACATGGACGTCATGTCCTACGAGCCCGGAATCTATGTCCCCTATTTCGGCAATCCCCGGCTCCAACTGGATGGCGTGCCGATGGGGGTTCCCGCCGAGGCCGAACGTCCGTCGGATGGCTCCCGCACCATCAACGAAATCGCCCCCTACGTCGCCCTCTACCGCACGGCGGGCAGCCGCATCGGGTTTGCCCAGCCGCGCTTCATTGCGGCCGAACAGGACGGTTCGGTCACGGTGCGGCTCGTGCGCACCGGGAATCTGGACACCAGCACCCGGGTCACGGTGACGTTCGACCCCACGAGTCCGGCCAAGGTGGGCCTGGACTACACCCGGCCGATCTCCACCCTGGTCAACTTCGCCACGAATCAGGCCACGGCCGAACTGGTGATTCCCTTGATCCAGGATGATGTGGCCGAGGGTGAGGAAACACTTCGTCTGGGCCTTGCAGGAGTCCAAGGCGGGCACGGCATCGCCTGGCAGGGCACCACCGAGGTCGTCATCCTCGACGCCAGCACGCCGCCCGCCCACTCGCAGATTGAATTCCCCGACGGCCCGCTCGCCGTGAGCGAACTGGCCGGCGAGGCCTGGATCCGGGTCAACTTCACCGGCCCCCTTGGTGAGGGCGAAGCGGTCCTTCCCTATCGCACCGTGGACGGCACCGCGAGGGCCGGAACGGACTATCAACCGATGAGCGGCTCGTTCACCCCTGCGGCCGGAGCCATCCCGTGGGAGATCGCCGTCCCGATCCTGCCAAGACCCGCGGCCGGCCCCGACCGGAGCTTTTTCGTCGTGGTCGGCACGCGCACGAACACCGTGCGGATTCTGGACGGCCAACGGGCGGGGGCGGTGCTCGGCAATCCCGGCCGCACACTGGATCCCGATGGCAATCTCAACGCCCGGATCCGCAGTGATGGAAAGTTGATGGTCTGGGGCAACTTCTCCCGCTTGGGCGGCCATGAACGCACCGGCATCGCCCGCCTCAACGCCGACGGCACGGTGGACGAGTCGTTTCAACCGCCGGAGATCCTGCTCGGACATCGCCGTCTCGCCGGTCTGGGATCCGCCCTCCTCGGCTTCGGCTCCAATGCCGTTGTCTCGTCCGTTGAGATCCAGTCCGATGGCAAGCTGCTGCTGGCGGGGGCCTTCTCACGGGTCAACGGCCAGCCCCGCACCACGATGCTCCGGTTGCATCCGGACGGACGGTTGGATGAGTCGTTCGGCTCCAACCTCCGCTTCGACGGAGCGGTCCTCAGCCATGTCATCCAACCGGACGGACGGATCGTGGTTGGAGGCACGTTCGAGCACATCAACGGTGGGCGGCGTCCCTTCATCGCCCGGTTGCTGACCGACGGCAGCGTGGACCCCAGCTTCCAGCCCAACGGCGGGCCGACGAGCGACTGGACTGTGATCATCCAGACCGTGGCGCTCCAGGCAGACGGAAGGATCCTGTTGGGCGGCTACTTCAAGCAGGTGGATGGCAAACCGATGCTCAACCTGGCCCGGTTGAACCCGGACGGCACGTTCGACCCGACGTTCAAGCTGAGGACCGGCGCCGCCGGTCCGGTGTGGCGCATCCGCCAGCAGCCCGACGGCAAGATCGTGGTGGGCGGGGTCTTTGATACGCTGGGCGGCCGTGCTTCGAAGAAGCTGGCCCGGCTCAACGCCGACGGCTCCAACGACCTGACGTTTCGTTCGCCCACTCCCAACGCCGATGTGAACGACTTCGTCTGCCTGCCGGATGGACGCCTGCTGGTGAGCGGCAATTTCACCACCATCGCCGGTCAGAATCGGCGCTTCGTCACCCTGCTGAACGCGGATGGAACCCTGGACTCCGGCTTCGATCTCGGGACCGGACCCGATCGATTTCTTGGAAAAGACTTCGGACCGGGCCCCGAGGCGACCCCAATGCTCGCCGACGGGACGTTGTTCCTTTCCGGCCCGTTCCAGCGCGTGAATGGCCTGCACGCTCCTAGCCTCGTCCGGCTGAACCTCGGCCCGCTGACGCCGGCCCTACGGGATTTGAAACTGGCCGTTAACCATTTCGCAGCCACCGTCCACGGTTTTCCCGGAGGTGTGTATCCAGTCGAAGCCAGTGCCGATCTCGAACATTGGGAACCGGCGGGTGAAGTCCGGTTGGAAGGCTACGACACCCGGACACCGTTCACGGCTCCCACCAGCGAAGGTTCACGGTTCTTCCGTGTTCAGCCGCCCGTTCAGTAGCCCGGCAGCCCGGCATCGTTTCCAGCCACCTTCCCGGCATGCATGGGCCGGACGGGGGGCCGCGAGCTCAAATCGTCTTTGCGCTCCGGCCCTCGTCAAGGCCCCGGTCGGCAAGGTTCATGACCATCAGGACCAATCCGCTTGCCTGTGAATCTCGAAGCATCAAATGTCATTCTTGAAGTATGCGAATCACGATCGAGTTTGATGCGAATGAGCTGAAGCAACTGCAGAAGATCACCGGCCAGAAGAAGAAATCACCGGCAAGCGCGCAGGCGTTGACGGAGTACCTCCGGCAGCGGCAGAAACAGCAGTTCCTGTCCCGGGTTCTGTCGGGCGGAGCGGACTACGCAATGACCACCGACCCGTTGGAGGCGCAGGACGTGTATGCGACTCGTTGACGCGTCGGCGTGGGTCGAGATACCCGTCAATTGTCGCGACGCCCATTTCGAGGCAATCCGCCAGATCCTCGGGAACCGGCTCCAGGTCGAACCCGTCTGAGCAGCACGCGGTCGGGTCGGGCGGAAGGGTGAGCAACGGGAATTGACTTTCGGCGCGGTGCTGGCGCCAGTTCACTCCTCTCCATGAAGCCCGGTCCATCGTTGACCCTGAGCTCCGAAACCGCCCACGGGGGGGCTTTTGCGACCACCCACTGGAGCCTGGTGCTGCACGCCGGCCAGGGCGACGACATCGCCGCCCGCGAGGCGCTGGAGACCTTGTGCCGCGCCTACTGGCCGGCCATCTACGCCTACATCCGCCGCACGGGTCAGTTCCACGAGGCAGCCCAGGATCTCACCCAGGAATTCTTCGCCCGGCTGCTTGCCAAGGGTGTGATGGGCGTCGCAGATCCGAAAAAGGGCCGGTTCCGGACCTTTCTGCTGACCGTGCTCCAGCGATTCCTGGCCGACGATCACGACCGTGTGACGGCGAAGAAGCGGGGCGGCGGCGAGGTGCTGCTCTCGCTCGACGAACTGGCCGCAGAGCAGCAACGTCCGTTTGAACCCAGCGCCGGTCTGAGCCCGGAGCAGGAGTTTGACCGGCGCTGGGCGCTGGCCACCCTGGAGAACACCCTGCGTCACCTGCGGGCGGAGGCGGAGCGTGCCGGCCAAGGCGAGCTGTTCACCGCGTTGCAGGGGTTCCTCGGCGGCGGCGAACCGGCGGGGACCCTGGCGGAAACCGGTGCCCGGCTGGGGCTCGGCGAAAGCGCTGTGAAGATGCGGCTCAGCCGATGGCGGATGCGGTATCGGGAGCTGCTGAGGCAGGAGGTGGCCCAGACGGTTCCCAGGGTGGCCGATCTCGACGAAGAGATGCGACATCTGCTCGCCGTCCTGAGTTCGTGAACGGTTTTGGGTGACCCCGCCCGGGAATTCCCGAAGCACCCTGGGATGAACTTCCGTCATCAAGCGTCCGCCTCTCCCGGCAGTCTGACATGAATGTCCTCTGTGCCCGGTGCCAGCGGCCCCTGCCCGCGGGGCAGTTGGGTGGCAACTGTCCCGTCTGTCTTTTTGGTTCGGCCCTGCATGACGATCCGTTGGAGGGGTCCGAGGAAGCCATGGCTCAGGAAATTCCCCCGGAGTTGGGCGAATTCGAGATCCTCGGCGAGATCGGCCGGGGCGGCACCAGCGTCGTGTACCGGGCGCGGCAACGACGGCTCAACCGCATCGTGGCGCTCAAGACCCTGCATGGCTCGGCATTGACCAGCCGTGACGCCTATGAACGGCTCCAGACCGAGGCCCAGGCCGTCGCCCGGCTGGATCATCCGAACATCGTTCCCCTCTACGAGGTGGGCCGTCACGCGGGCACCCATTTTCTGACGCTTCGGTACTTCGAGCACGGCAGCCTCGCGCACGCCCTGAAGCGGCAACGGTTCACACCGTTGGAGGCGGCCCGTTTCGTGGCCACGGCAGCGCGGGCGGTACACCACGCCCATTCCCGCGGCGTGCTGCATCGCGATCTCAAACCGTCCAACTTCCTCCTGGATGAAGTGGGCGCGCCCCACATCGCCGACTTCGGCCTCGCCAAGCTGTCGGACGGCGACAGCAGTCTGACCTTGAGCACGTCGGTGCTGGGCACGCCGGCCTACATGGCGCCGGAGCAGGCGGCGGGCCACGCCAAGGAAGCCGGCACCCCGGCCGACATCTACGCACTGGGGGCGGTCCTGTTCGAACTGCTCACCGGCCGCCCGCCGTTCCTGGGCCGGAGCGCCCTGGAAGTGCTGAGGTTGGTGGCCGACACCGAGCCGCCCCGGCCTTCCATGCTGGTCCCGGGACTCGATCGCGACCTGGAAGCCGTGTGCCTGCGATGCCTGGAAAAGGACCCCGCCCGCCGTTACGACAGCGCCGCCGCCCTGGCCGAGGAGTTGGAACGTTGGTTGCGGCACGAGCCCCTGAGCATCCGTCCGCTGTCAACGCGTGAACGGGCCATGAAATGGGTGCGGCGACGGCCGGCAATCGCCGCCCTGACGATCGGGTGTGTGCTGGCCGTCGTGCTCGGCCTCCTCGGAGTCCTATGGCAGTGGCGCCGGGCCGAAGCCTCGGCCACGGCGGCCCGACGCAGTGCGTACCTGGCGGAAATGAATGCCGCCAACCGTGCGCTCGCAGCCGGCGATTGGCCGGGCATTCGCGCCAGCCTGGATCGCACGCGCCCGCCTCCCGGCGGGGAGGATCTCCGGGGATGGGAATGGCGCTATCTCTGGGGCGTGAGCCGGTCAGACTCCATCCGGAAGTTCGGCCAGAGCGGACGTGAGATCGGTTCGCTGGCCCTGTTGCCGGACGGCGACACGGTTGCGGTGGGTGAGCGGGAGGGAGGCTTTTCCCTCTGGAACTCCCATACGGGCGAACGGATTTTTGAGTTGGTCGAGCCGATCAACCGGATCAAGGCAGCGAAGTTTCCGCTCAACCGCGTGGTCACGTTGCTGGCCACAGTGCCGGGAACCCCCTGGCTGGCCTACACGGATTGTCGGAGTGAAACCGAGTCCTACGTCCGGCTCTGGAATGTTACCAACCGAACCGTACAGCGCTCCCTCGCCCTACCGGGTGTTCCCCGCAATTTGGCCGTCAGCCCCGATGGCCGGCTCCTCGCGTGCAGTACCCTTCAGGACGACCGGCGCGTGTATGTGTTCGAGACGGCGACAGGAACCTTGCTCCAGAGCATCGCGGCCGATTTCGCGGACTTTGCCGAGGGCAGTCCGCTCGCGTTTTCAGCGGACTCCAGGCTGCTGGCCTTCGAAGGCGAAAGCGGTGCCCACGTCGCCACCGGCCTCACCCGCGTGGTGAAGGCCCGTTCTGGCGACGAAGTCTTCCGATTCCCGCAGGGCCAGGTTCAGGTGGTGTCCCTGGCGTTCTCACCGGATGGCCGCTGGCTGGCCTCCGGTGGTGGCAATGACCAGCCCCTGGTTCGAATCTGGGATCTCCAATCGGGAACACTGGCGCACACCCTGACGGTCAACGGTCAACAGGCGCTGGCGTTCGATCCGCAGGGGCAACGGTTGTTCACCGGCTTCGACATCTGGGAGGTTCCGACTTTTGCCAAAGTGCGCACGCTGACGGGTGACGGGAGCGGGGTCTCCACCCTCTGTCTGTCTGGCGACGGCCAGACCCTTCTGACCGCCGGTTCTGGCTTCGTTACCGAATGGGATCTCAATGCCCGGCCCCGGCAACGGCAGGGCAAGGTATTGGAGCTTCCGTCCGTCCACGGAACTTTTCTGCCCGACGGCCGCGGCCTGCTGTTCATCTCGACCAACCACCGTGCCTACGAAGCCTTGGCGCCGCACTACGACTGCCGCCTGCTTGGCGAATTGGGAACAAATTGTCGGTCAGCCGCAGTGCTGGGCGGATTGAATCTGCTGGCGGTCGGCCGCATGGATGGACAGGTCACCCTGCACGCCACTTCCAACGACCAACCCCTCGACTCGCTGCCCATTGCCGGACGCCCGGTGACGGGCTTTTGGTGGCTCCGGAAGCACGGACTGCTGGCGGTTTACAGACAGAAGGAGGGCTGGGGCAAAGGCGATGCGATTGAGGTGTGGGATCCCAAGGCGAAGCGCCTGACGTGGACCACCGAAACGGAACCCGGGGCCTGGCGCTGGGCCTATTCGGATCAGGACGGCATCAGCTACGACATCTTTGCCGACGGTCGCCTGATCGGCCTCGACCTGATCCGACACCGCCGGGTGGAACGAAAACTGGGTCAGGAGACCTACACCGGCGCCTCCTTCTCTGCGGATGGCCGCCATCTGCTCGTCACTTATTGGGGCGGCCAGCAACTGTTGGAGGCCCAATCCCTCCGCCCGATCCAGACGTTCGGCACACTGATGGGCACCAGCCACGGTTCCGCCATCTGGCCTGATGGATCGCGCCTCCTCCTCTCCAATTGCCGGATCGTGGACCCCGTTTCCGGACGTCTGCTGCTGGATCTGGAGTCCCCGTTCGGCCTCGGTCACCTCCCGGCGGTCTCGCCCGATGGCAGCCAGGTGCTGTTGGTCTCCGATTTCGCCCATGCGCCGCGGATCAGCGTCTGGCGCGCACCATCCTGGGAGGAAATCCGTCGGGAAGAAGCCGAGACCGGAAAATGAGCGGAGTTGGCGGGTTCTTGGAAAAATTCTCTGTGACCCCGGGCCAGCGATTCCGAAGCAGCGGGTAGAATGAAACAACTCGCTCCACCGTCCACCCGCACTGTCCGCCGCCGTCCGGGTGGGATTGTTCCAGTGGTTTTCGCGCTCGGCGCCGCTCCGAGCGCCTTGGGTCTCCGCGCCGTCGGCCGCGGCTTCCTTCGTGATTTGGCTCGTCTGTTCCCGCTGCTGGCCATGGCCCTGATGCTGGCGTCCAACCCCAAACTGCGCGCGCAGGGTGTCGTTTCGTTCACCTACGTTACCAACCAGAATGGCATCACCATCACCGGATACTCCGGTGCCGGCGAAGCCGTGACCATCCCGGCCGACATTCATGGCCTGCCCGTCACGGCCATCGGAGACGGGGCATTCTCTGGCCGCATCGGCCCGACCCAGATCATCATTCCCGACGGTGTCACTTCCATCGGATACGGAGCCTTCTGGGGCTGCACGGGCCTGACCCAAATCACCCTTCCCGGTAGCCTCGCCAACATTGGAAACGGGGCGTTCGCAGATTGTCCCAATCTGGCGTCATCGGATGCACGGTTGCAGCTGCTCTCACCGGACAGCTCGCCAATCGACGACTTTGAGGCCTGGGACACGACGGAGGTCGCCATCATTGCTGACCAGAGTCAGGCCGCAGGCCATGGCGGTGGCCGCAATCTGGCAATCGGCCAGGGCGATGCCGTGACCCTTGGCTTCCATGGCCGCACGCAGGCCTCCGGCGCGCTCAGCGGCCTCGGCGTCAAAGGGCAGGATGGTGATGCCGTTTAGGAAGGCATCGACTGCGGCAGTGAGCTTCGCCGATTGCCGACGGGAGGCGCCGTACCGGAGTTCCATGGCGGTGACGGCGCTGATCGCCAAGCCAGTCGGCTTGGCCTTCTGGATGCGCCGCACCACCGGATCCAAGCCGCGCAAGTAGTCGCTGACGGCGCAGGTATCCAGAAGGATTTTCACGCGAAGGGATCCCGGGCTGGCTCGTTTCTTCCCGGACGTTCAATGGGTTCGTCCCATGTCCCTGCACTGGCAAGGAAGTCATCGGACCAGGTATTGACCACCGGCTCGATGACGATGGATTTACCCTCCCAGCGTTCACGAACACGGGTGCCACGGGGCAGGCGACAGTCGCCAACCAGGCGAACAGCGAGGCTGTTGCCAACTTTGAAAACCACGGTTTCGCTGCTCACAACAATAGGATATCCACATGGGATATCCATTCAAGCCCAGATAACGGGAACCCACGCTTTCGAACCAGGGGCGGGCCCCTGGGGCGGTACGGGTTGGATGCAGACAGGCCAGAATCCTTCTGCTGCTCGGGCTTCGGTCGGTGACCGTGGCGGTCGAGCACACCGAGGAGGGTGCGGAAGGAGAATTGCTGGTCGACGGTCGGGCCGACGGTGATCCGGACAGCACGGTCGCACTTTCGTTGGGCGAAACCGGCGTCTCGGGCACTGTGAATCTGGGTGGCGGGGGACACTTCCACCTCACCTCCCGCGGCGATTCGGTCGAGGTCCGGAAGTCCCTGGCGCTTCCTCCCGGCGGTTGTGCAACGGATTTGTTTCCGGTGGCCGCGGTCCCGTCGGGCTCGACGGCCCACCGAATTGCCCGGTCCGGGACGACCCCGCTCCTTCCCGCCGCCGATACGCTGCCTGATCCGACCGTCATCGATGTCCTGTTCCTCTACACCCCCCTGGCGATCTCCGGCGCCGGTTCGGAAGTTCGGCTCCAGCAAAAACTCCTCGAATCCATCGAAACCACCCATCGGATTTACACGAACAGCGGGATCAACGTGCGACTGAACCCGATCCGCATGGAACTGATCAACTACACCGAGTCCGGTTCGACGGTTCGGTATTGGTGGCCGGGGAGTTTTCGCGGGTCGGCGGACAGAAGCGTTCCATGCTGGTGCGATTGAAGGCGGACGGTTCGCTCGACGAACGTTTCGGCCAGAACCTGCGTTTCGACGGCAGGCTGCTCGACCTTGCAGTCCAGACCGATCGAAAAATCGTGGTCGTCGGGACCTTCGGGCACGTCAACGGCGAGCCGCATACCGCCCTCGTCCGCCTTGATTCCGACGGCACTGTGGATGTCACCTTTAAACCGGACGGCGGCGTCACCAGCAGCGGTGGGGTCGTCATCTGGGCGGTCGCCGTGCAGCGGGACGGCAAGATCATGATCGGCGGTTCGTTTGAGAAAGTGGACGGCAAAACGTCACCCAATTTCGCACGTCTGAATGCGGACGGAACCTTCGACACTACGTCCCGGATGCGAGGCGGCGTCGTCGGTCCAGTCGTAGCCATTCACGCGCTTCCTGATGGCCGCACACTTCTTGGAGGCGATTTCGTCACGGTCGGCGGACGGGCCATCCGGCGGGTGGCCCGGTTGAACCCAGATGGTTCCAATGACACGAGCTTCCGTTCCCCCAATCCCAACGCCCAGGTTTGGCAAATGGTCCCCCTGCCGGATGGTCGCAGCATGATTAGCGGCGACTTCACGCAGGTGGGCGGCAAACCCCGCCGGTTCCTGGCCCTGCTGGAACGCGACGGCTCGCTGGCTCCGGAGTTCGACACTGGCCTCGGTCTCGACTCACCTCTCAGCCGCCGCGGCATCGCCGTCGATCCACGGGGCTCTGCCTGGCTCTTCGGCAGTGGTGGCCGGTTCAACGGCGAACCCGTCGGAAATGTCGCTCAGATCCGCTTGGGCCCGCTGGCGCCGGTCGTGGCCAGCGCCCGGATCGAATCGGGCCAGTGGCAGGCCACCGTCCATGGGATTCTCGGCGGAGTATATCCCGTCGAATCCAGCCCAGACCTTTCACACTGGCACGCCGAAGGGGAAGTGCGCCTCGACGGAAACTCCACCACGACGGAACTCGTGCGCCCTGCAGCTCCGGGATCGGAGTTCTTCCGTCTCGGATCACCTCAGCCCTGAGAACAGATTCCGGTTCGAGTGAATCGGTCGGCGGGCCGCGAGCGCGAAACGTGTGTGCGCTCCGGCCCGCCGCTACTTTGGGCTATTGTGGCGGCCAGCAACTGTTGGAGGCCCAATCCCTCCGCCCGATCCAGACGTTCGACACGTTGAAGGGCACGAGCCACGGTTCCGCCTTCTGGCCCGATGGATCGCGCCTCCTCCTGTCCAATTGCCGGATCTTGGACCCCGTTTCCGGACGTCTGCTACTGGATCTGGAGTCCCCGTTTGGCCTCGGTCACCGCCCGGCAGTCTCGCCCGATGGCAGTCAACTTCTGTTGGTTTCCGATTCCATCCAAGCGCCGCGGATCAGCATCTGGCGCGCACCATCCTGGGAGGAAATCCGTCGGGAAAAAGATGCTGCGAGGAAATGAGGAGGGGTTGGCGATTTCCGAGAAAAAATTCTCTGTGACCCCGGTCCACCGATTCCGAAGCAATGGGTGTGATGAACCCGATTCTCTTGGTGATCCGGCGAAGCAGACTGCATCAAATCTTCGCTCGGTGGTGCTTGTTGTTCCCATTCATACTGCTGGCCTGGAGGAGTCCCGCGGCGGGTTCGGATTGGGCGGACGGTTGGACCCGCTGCCCCTCACCGAGTGCGAATTGGCTGTGTCTCGATGTCTCCTCCAACGCCTCGGTCATCGCCGCCATTGGCTGGGTCGAGGATGAGGAATCCGGTCTTTCCAGGGCGGCCTCGGCTGTCTCCGGGGACTTCGGCAAGTCCTGGCGTTTGATGTCCTCGCTGCCAGAGGAGGTGTCGTGGCAGACGAGGTTTGTCCTCTCCGGCGATGGCAGCTTCATGGCCCTGGCCGGCGCCCAGTGGTCCGTGAGGCCCGACGGAAACTCGGTCAGCGTGCCATTGCTGGTCACCTCGGATAATCACGGCATGACCTGGAATCGTTGCGAATTGCCGCCTGAAATCGTCCCGGAATGGGTTCCTGGGAATCCTTGGGATCCAGTGATCACAGACATCGCCCTCTCCCAGGATGGACGCCAAATATTCTTGGCCGTGGCGGGGGTTGCCTGCCTGAGTCAGGATCACGGCCAAACTTGGAAGGTGGTCGTCCTCTGGGATGAAGGATGGATATCCCATGTCGCAGTGTCAGCCGATGGAGATACCTTGGTCGTTGGCGCCGAAGGCACCGATGACGGGGGGAATCCCGTCGTGCGACTGCTTCTTTCGACGGATTCCGCCTCCACCTGGAGCCGATTGACTGGGCATGGAGTGGGCGCGTCGCGTTCCCTGAACCTCGTCGCATCCGGCGACAGAGGACTGCGCATCGTGGTGGCGCTGGAAGACTCCTTGCTGGTGTCTGAAGACCAAGGCCAAAGCTGGCAGAGTCAGGACTTGAACCACGTGCCCAGCGCGTTCGCCTTCGGCCCAGGTGGAATTCAAGTCCTGTCGGCGCCGGCATTCAACAGGCCCTGGCCCGGAATCTGGACGCCCAGCCCCATTTCCTTCAGCGCCGATTCTGGCGCCACCTGGCAGGATGCCGACTTGGGCTGGGTTGAACTGGTGGCGATGTCCCAGAATGGCTCAGTGCAGGTCGCTGCCCCCGACTACGGTGTGATCCACATCAACGGGGTGGTCTATCCGCCAACCATCCTGGACACCCGCCGGGAGGGCGACCTTGGACTGGACGGTGACCGCTCGGTGACGCTGGGAGTCGAGGCCACCGGCGGCCGTTTGATTTACCAGTGGCGACGGGATGGCACCCCGCTGGCCGACGGCCCAAGCCGTTCCGGCACGAAAAGCTCGGAATTGAAGCTCAACTCGGCATCCCAGGCGGACCTCGGCACCTACTCGGTGGTCGTGTCCAATGCCGAAGGCTCCGTCGAACAGGAGGTATTCACCCTGAAGCTCGACGCCCCAACCTTAAGCGATATGGTCCAAACAGGTTCCACGGCCCTGGTGGATGGCGCGCCGGTCTCCTTTGGCGTGACGGCCAGCGGTGGACTTCTGTCCTTTCAGTGGCGGAAGAATGGCGTGGATCTCACCGATGCACCGGGCCGGGCCGGCAGCCGTTCCCGGGAACTGAAACTGGACTCCACCTCCGTCGCTGATCTGGGGACCTACAGCGTCGTCGTATCCAACGCGAGCGGTTTGGTCACCGCCGATGTCGGCGAACTGAAGCTCACCCTGCCCAGATTGGTTGCCGCCCAGCCGCCAAGCGGTTCAGCCGTGGTGCCGGGAGCAAGCACCCATCTTCAGATCCAGGTTGAAGGCGGTGAAATTGAGGTCGAATGGCTTCTCAACGGCGTCCCTTTGAACCGATCCGGAACATGGTCGGGACCGGGAGTCCATTGGATCGAGTTGACCAACATCCAGACCGCCGACGTCGGCGAATACTCCGCCCGCCTGCGCAACCCTTCCGGCGAGGTGGTGGTCAAGGTCGCGCAAGTGAGTCAGGCGAGTTGGCAACGGGCCGACCTTCCTGCGGCGGCTTGGAACTCCGTCGCAATGTCCGCCTCGGGGGACCGGATCCTGGTCAGTTCACCCGATCGGGTTATGGCATCTCTCGAAGGGCGCACCTGGGCGCCGTTGTCCGCACCCGGAACGGACTGGACCTGCGTGGGGCTCGGTGCGGAGTCCGCCACCGTCATCCTTGGACAGGGAACCTCACTGCTCGACTCGTTACAACCCACCTCCGGCAGTCTTTCAGCAGATTTCGGTGAAACATGGCGGTCGTGGATCGACCCCGGTGACCTTGTCGGGAAAGGCATCTGGCGAACCAAGGCCGTCGCCTGTTCCGCCGACAGCCAGACGCTGCTCATCAGCCAGGACAATACGACCTACATTGGTCGTCCCCCATTCCCCGTGCTGCCCATGCCGGAGAGTCGCCTCCGTATCTCCCATGACGGTGGACAAACCTGGAATACGGCCAATGCCGATGAGCAGGCTGATCTCTGGAGGAGTGTTTCCATCTCCAGTGATGCTCGGGTCATGGCTGCCGTCAGACAACGATTCTACGCTCCAGCTCCCTGGCAGTTCCTGATCCATGTTTCGACGAACTTCGGGGTCCATTGGCAGTCGGTTATACTCCCGGAGGCGGCCGTCCGTGCGGTCGCTGTGTCCGGCGATGGCCGGCGAGTGGTCGCCCTTGTTGGTGATGGCCTGTACGCCTGCGATCCCACCGTTCTGGACTGGAGGCGCATCAACGCACCTCCTGCGAACTGGGTGGCCTTGGCCCTCTCCCACGACGGTCGGCGGATCTTCGCCGCAGACTACGGCTCCCCCACTTCAGGAGGGACAGTGCATCAGTCCAACGACGGAGGCCAAACGTGGCGCTGGTCTGGCTCGCCTTCTGCGAACTGGACCGCGATCGCCTGTTCCGCGGATGGGGAACGGGTCGTCGGAGCTTCATCTCAGGGTCTCTTCCTCGCACCCGGAATGGCGACCTCCGTTGTCGCCGCCGTTCCCTTGCCAGCCACCAGCAACACCTCGGGCCTCCGCTTCGCCTGGCAGGGGACTCCGCACCGGACCTATCACCTGCTCTCCACCCATGGCCTGGATGGCCAGGCGTGGCAGAGC
The DNA here is from genome assembly GCA_019634635.1 of Verrucomicrobiia bacterium. Lineage (NCBI taxonomy): Bacteria > Pseudomonadati > Verrucomicrobiota > Verrucomicrobiia > Verrucomicrobiia bacterium. The sequence goes on along the minus strand of JAHCBB010000044.1, from coordinate 9,511 downwards.
GCTGGCGCCGCAGTCGCGGACCCTGAGGGCCGCGTCTCCATCATAGATAGGGCGGATGCCTCCCAACGCTTTTGGCAGGCGGTGGAGGTGCCGTGAGCGTCGCGGATGACGGATGCGACTGAGAACGAAACGTCTCTCCTGCGCTGAACGCCGCCGCCCCTCAACGCGCTCCTGTCGGCTTGGGATCGGTGGCAGACTCTGAGCGCGAAGTGTGTGTGCCATCCTGCCCGCCGTTTCTGCGCTGGCAGCGCGGGAAGACCCCCCCGAAAATTCTGCGAATCCTTTTCAAGGAGATGCGGTGAGCAAGGGGTGAATGAATTCATCCCTCTTCCGACCGAACGTGGGGTCGGGGTGTCGTCACCCTGATCTTCCCCAATGGGCAGAGATTCCCTGTGACCCCGGTCCACCGATTCCGAAGCAGAAGGGTGTGATCAACCCGTGCATTTCGATTCCCCCTGAGAGCGGGACCGGACGGCGGACCGGCGGCGCCTGGCATCGGTGGCATCCCGGTCTGCCGGCCGCGTCCCTGCCCGCTGGAAAACACCTTCGGCCCGGTCCCGCCGGCCAAGGGTTCGCCCGCACCGGCTTCACCCTGATCGAACTGCTGGTGGTGATTGCCATCATTGCCATCCTGGCCGGGCTGCTGTTGCCGGCCCTCGCCAAGGCGAAGCACAAGGCCTACGGCGTCCGCTGCCTCTCCAATGAGCGGCAGCTCGGCCTCGGCTTTGGCATGTATCTGCCGGACAACAACGACCGGCTGCCCTTCTCGCCCAGCGGCTATCCCAACATCGCGTTCGTGGACTTCTACCGCCTGATGGTGCCTTACCTGCCGACCAACGGCACCTTTTACCGCTGCCCGCTCGACAAGGGGCCGATGAACGTCCTGTTCGCCAAGGCGTTCAACGTGCCGACCAACCGGCTGCCCGTCCTGGCCTCCTATTGGTATGCCCCCGGACTCTCCCACCAGTCCACGCCGTCCAGCTACACCCCAAGGCAGTACTCCATGTCTGCGGTCAGCTATTCGTCGCAGAAGATGTTCGGTATCTGCCTCGCCATCGGTGGCAAGAAGGACATCAACGGCATCTTCATCAATCCAGAAGCCCACAGCCCGGTGGGCGTGAACCTGCTGTTCGGGGACGGCCATTGCGGATTCGTGCTCACCCGGAAGATCCGGACCGAGCCCCAGGCGTATCAGGGCGCCTTGGACTGGTCTTCCCCCGGCTGGCGCGATGTGGAGTGAGCGCACAAACGGATTGCGCAATTCGGCTCGGGTTCGACGACGCTTCGCCCTGGATGCCCGTGAGGGCTCGAGCCCAGCCGCCTCGGCGCCGATCCTCGCCGCGGCGGGGAAATGAGCAGGGGTTGGTGAATTCCAAAAAAGCTCGGTGACCCTCATCCACCGATTCCGAAGCAGCGGGTGGAATGAGAATCCCACTGCTTGATCTGACCTTCCGTGCACAGCGCCGGCTGCTCCTGTTCACCGCGCTGACGGCGCTGACTTGTCTGCCCGGCCCGATCAGGGCGGAAGGGGTGGTGAAGCAGTTGAATCTGCCGAGATTGCTAGTCCCCAGCGATACAGTCGCTCCCCGAACGAGTCCGATCGGGTTGCGCACCGCCCGACTCCCGGCCAGCCGGTTCAAACTCAATCCGGACCTGAACGCCCGGGCGGCCGACTGGCTTCAGCCCGGACGCCAGGTGCGGCTCGACCTGCTGGACCACCAGGACATCACCCTCGCCGTCGAGTCGGTGGAACCCACCGCGACCGGCGGCAGGGTGATCCACGGGCGGGCAACCTCCGATGACGCCAGCAGCGTTACGCTCGTGCTGGAGGATCACAGTCTCACCGGCTTTGTGCGTCTCACCGGCCTGGGCGCGTTCCGGGTCGCTCCGCTGGGCGATGGCGAGGTGCTGGAGATCTCCCAGGTGGACGCCCGGAGCCATGCCTTCTGCGGCACCGTTCCGCAGCCAGTGCCGGAAACGGAATCCTCCAGTGGCATCGCCCGCGCCGGAGGGGTTCGCCAGTCCGTGGACCTGCCGCCGGCCGATACGTTGTCCGAACCGGTCGTGATTGACGTGATGTTCCTCTACAGCCCGCAGACCGTCATCGGCGAGGGCAACGAGGAAGGCGTTCGGCAGCGAATTCTGGCGTCGGTGGACGAGACGAACTACCGCCTGACCAACAGCCTCATCAACGTCCGCATCCACCCCGTTTTCATCGGCCTCTACAACGCGTTTGAGACGGGTGACCTGCCGCGGGACAACTACCGCCTGGCCAATGGTGTGGACGGCATGGAGCGGGTGCCGCAGTTGCGCAATGACTACAAGGCGGACCTCGTTGTCTTGCTCACCGAATTGGAAAACCAGGGCATTGCTGGCCAGGCGTGGGATCTGACCCCACCCCAAGGGAACGAGGCCACGGGCTTTTCCGTGATCCTTCGGATAGCCATGGGAAAGGGTTCCCCGCTGCTGGCGCACGAGCTTGGGCACCTGCTGGGCTGCGACCATGACCGGGAACACGCGGCTCTGGATGATCCCAGGAATGCCGCCTTCTACGCCGCGAGGAAACCCTACATTTTCGGCCACCGCTTGGAGGTGGAGGGAGTGACCTACATTGACGTCATGTCCTACGAACCCGGCATCTTCGTCCCCTATTACGGCAATCCCCGGCTCCAACTGGATGGCGTGCCGCTGGGCGTCCCAGCCGGGGCCGAACGCCCGTCGGACGGCGCCCGCACCATCAACGAAACCGCGCCCTACGTCGCCCTCTACCGCACGGCGCGCAGCCGCATTGGGTTCGCCTCACCGCGCTTCGTTGCCGCCGAGCAGGACGGTTCAGTCACCGTGCGGCTGGTGCGCACCGGCGACTTGGATACCAGCACGCTGGTCACGGTGACCTTCGACGCCACCAGTCCGGCCAAGGCTGGCCAGGACTACACCCGGCCGGCCTCCACGCTGGTCAGCTTCGCCACGAACCAGGCCACGGCCGAACTGGTGATTCCGTTGATTCAGGATGACGTGGCCGAGGGAGAGGAAACACTCCGATTGGGCCTCACTTCGGTGCAGGGCGACCACGGCATTGCCGGGCAGGGAACCACGGAGGTCGTCATCCTGGACGCCAGCACGCCACCCGCCTACTCGCAGATTGAATTCCCCGACGGCCCGCTCGCCGTCACCGAATCGGTCGCCGAAGCCCGGGTTCGGGTGAACTTCGCCGGGCCCCTCAGCGACGGCGAATTGGTCCTTCCCTATCGCACCGTGGACGGCACCGCGACCGCCGGAACGGACTATCAGCCGGTGAGTGGCACGCTCACCAACCCCGCCGGGGAAACCTCGTGGGAAATCGCCGTCCCGATCCTGCCGCAACCCGCGGCCGGCCCCGACCGGAGCTTTTTCGTCGTGGTCGGCACGCGCACGAACACCGTGCGGATTCTGGACGGCCAACGGGTGGGGGCGTTGCTCGGCAATCCCGGTCTCCAACTCGATCCCGATGGCGATCTCAACGCCCGGATCCGCGGCGACGGAAAACTGCTCGTCTGGGGCAGCTTCTCCCGCTTGGGCGGCCATGAACGCACCGGCATCGCTCAACTCAACGCCGACGGCACGGTGGACGAGTCGTTTCAACCGCCGGAGATTCTGCTGGGGCACCGCCGCCTGGCCGGTCTCGGGGCGGCGCTCGTGAGTTTCAACGCCAACGCCAACATGGCCTTGGTCGGCGTCCAGCCTGACGGAAAACTGCTGTTGGCCGGCTCATTTTCGCGGGTCAACGGCCAGCCCCGCACCACGATGCTCCGGTTGCTGCCGGACGGACAGGTGGATGAGTCGTTCGGTCCGGGCCTCCGCTTCGACGGAGCGGTCATCAGCCTCGTCATCCAACCGGACGGACGGATCGTGGTCGGAGGCACGTTCGAGCGCATCAACGGTGAGCGGCGTCCCTTCATCGCCCGGTTGCTGCCCGACGGGAGCGTGGACCCCAGCTTCCAGCCCAACGGCGGGCCGACGAGCGACTGGACCGTGATCATCCAGACCTTTGCGCTCCAGGCGGACAGAAAGATCCTGCTGGGCGGTTACTTCAAGCAGGTGGATGGCCAGCCAATGCTCAACCTGGCGCGGTTGAACCCGGACGGAACCTTCGACCCCACCTTCAAGCTGAGAACCGGCGCCGCCGGTCCGGTGTGGCGCATCCGGCAGCAGCCCGATGGCAAGATCGTGGTGGGCGGGGTCTTTGACGCGCTGGGCGGCCGTGCTTCGAAGAAGCTGGCCCGGCTCAACGCCGACGGTTCGAACGACCTGACCTTCCGCCCGCCCAACCCCAACGCTGATGTGACCGACTTCGTCTGCCTGCCGGATGGACGCCTGCTGGTGAGCGGTCGCTTTACCACCATCGCCAGTCAGAACCGGCGCTTCTTGACCCTGCTGAACGCGGACGGGACCCTGGACTCGAGCTTCGATCTCGGGACCGGGCCGGATCGATTTCTGGGAAGAGACGCCGGACCGGGCTCCGAAGCGACCCCGTTGCTCGCCGACGGAACACTTTATCTTTCGGGTCCGTTCCGACGCGTCAACAGCCTCTCAGCACCCAGTCTCGTCCGGCTGAATCTGGGTCCCCTGGCTCCGGCCCTGCGGGACTCGACATTGGCCGCGAACCAACTGGCCGCCATCGTCCACGGCCTTCCGGGCGGCGTGTATCCGGTCGAAGCGAGCGGTGATCTCGAGCATTGGGAGCCGGCGGGTGAAGTCCGGCTGGAGGGCTACGACACCCAGACTCAATTCACGGCTCCGACCGGGGAAGGTTCACGCTTCTTCCGCCTGACGCCTCACGGTCAGCAGCCCGGCGGTGTTCCCGTCATTCTCCCGGCCCGTGTGAATCGGGCGGCGGACCGCGAGCGCGAACCGTGAGTGCGCTCCGGCCCGCCGTTTCCCTTTGGGTTGGGCGCGGGAAACGAATTCTCAATTATCCGCGAATCCCTTTCCCGGAAGTGCGGTGGGCAACGGGTGCATGAACTCATTACGTTCGCTTCCCGCCCGGTTGCCCCGGGGATTCTTTCACCGGGGACTCGGCGTCGCACTGGTCGTCATCGCCTGGGCCTCAACCGGGGCGCTCCCAGCACACGCCGGGTCCGATTCCGAACCCCGCCCGGCGCTCCTTCTGCCGGTCCAGTCGGACTCATCGCCAGCGACAGCCAGCGGATGGAGGCGAACCCCGTCACGATCCCGGACCGCACGCCTGAACCCGCAGCTGCCGACCCGGGCGGCCGAATGGTTTCAGCCCGGACGCCAGGTGCGACTCGACCTGCTGGATAACCAGGACATCACCCTCGCCGTCGAGTCGGTGGAACCCACTGTGACCGGCGGCTGGGTGGTCCGCGGGCGCGCGACGTCCGATGAGGCCAGCTGTGTCACCCTGACGCTGGAGGGACGGAGTCTCACCGGCTTCCTGCGCCTCACCGGCCTGGGCGCGTTCCGGGTCGCTCCGCTGGGCGATGGCGAGGTGCTGGAGATCTCCCAGGTCGACTCCCGAGCCCATGCCTTCTGCGGCACCGTTCCGCAACCGGTGCCGGATGCGGAACCTGCCGGAATCGGCACCCGCGCCAGGGCGGGCCTTCAAGCCGCCGGGTTGCCGCCGGCCGACACCCTCCCCGAGCCCACCGTGGTGGACGTGATGTTCCTCTACACGCCTCAGGCCATGATCGGCGAGGGCAACGAGGAAGGCATCCGGCAGCGCATCTTGGAATCGGTGGACGAGATGAACCACCGCCTGACCAACAGCCTCATCAATGTCCGCATCCACCCCGTCTTCATCGGGCTCTACAACACGTTTGAGACCGGCGACCTGCCGCGGGACAACTACCGCCTGGCCAATGGTGTGGACGGCATGGAGCGGGTGCCGCAGTTGCGCAATGACTACAAGGCCGATCTCGTGTGCCTGCTCACCGAGCTGGAAAACCAGGGAATCGGGGGTCAGGCGTGGGACTTCACACCGCCCCTGGGGAACCAGGCAACAGGCTTTACGGTGATTCGCCGGATGTTCACCGGGAAGGGTTCCGTGGTTTTGGCACACGAGCTCGGGCACCTGTTCGGCTGTGCACACGATCGGGAACACGCAGGCCTGGATCTGCCGGAGAACACGGCCTTCTACGCCGCCAGGAAGCCCTACATTTTCGGCCACCGCTTTGAAGTGGAGGGAGTGACGTACACCGACGTCATGTCCTACGAACCCGGCATCTACGTCCCCCATTTCGGCAACCCCCGGCTCCAACTGGATGGCGTGCCGATGGGGGTTCCTGCCGAGGCCGAACGCCCGTCGGACGGCGCCCGCACCATCAACGAGATCGCCCCCTACGTCGCCCTTTACCGCACGGCGCGCAGCCGCGTCGGGTTTGCCCAGCCGCGCTTCGTCGCCGCCGAGCAGGATGGTGCAGTCACGGTGCGGCTCGTGCGCACCGGGGATCTGGATACCAGCACCCGGGTCACGGTGACCTTCGACGCCACCAGTCCGGCCAAGGCTGGCCAGGACTACACCCGGCCGGCTTCCACGATGGTGAGTTTCGCCACGAACCAGGCCACGGCCGAGCTGGTGATTCCGTTGCTGCAGGACGACGTCGTCGAAGGGGAAGAAACGCTCCGCCTGGGTCTCTCTTCAGTGCTGGGCGACCACGGCATTGCCGGACAGGGCACCACGGAAGTCGTGATCCTGGATGCCAGCACGCCGTCCAGCTACGGGCAGATCGACTTCCCCGACGGCCCGCTCGCCGTGACCGAATTGGCCGCCGAAGCCCGGATCCGAGTGAATTACACCGGATCCATCGGAGCGGGTGAATTGGTTCTTCCCTATCGCACCGTGGACGGCACAGCGACGGCTGGAACGGATTATCAGCCTGTGAGTGGCCTGCTCACCAATACGGCCGGGGCCACTTCATGGGAGATTGCCATTCCAATCCTGCCACAGCCCGCGGCCGGCCCCGATCGGAGCTTTTCCCTCGTCGTCGGCACGCGCACGAACACGGTGCGCATCCTGGACGGACAAAGAGTGGGAGCTGTGCTCGATAATCCCGGTCGCGAGCTTGCACAGAATGGCAACCTCAACGCCCGGATCCGCAGTGACGGAAAACTGCTCGTCTGGGGGGACTTTTCCCACCTGGCGGGAGTCGAGCGCACTGGCATTGCTCTGCTCAACGCGGACGGCACCGTGGACGAGGCATTTCGACCGCCGGAGATGCTGCTCGGACATCGCCGCATGGCTGGTTTGACCGCGGGCCCCACCAGCATCAGCTCCAATGCCGTCATCTCCTCGGTCGAGATCCAATCCGATGGCAAGCTGTTGTTGGTGGGAGCGTTTTCCCGGGTCAATGGCCAGCCCCGCAACACGATGGTCCGATTGCAACCAGATGGGCGGGTGGATGAATCGTTCGGGTCCAACCTCCACTTCGACGGAGCGGTCTTCAGCCTCGTCATCCAACCCGACGGGCGCATTGTGCTTGGAGGCTTCTTCAAGCACATCAATGGGGAACGGCGTCCCTTCATCGCCCGCTTGTTGCCCGACGGCAGCGTGGACACCAGCTTCCAACCCAACGGCGGCCCCACGAGCGACTGGGTCGTCATGATCAGGACCCTGGCGCTCCAAGCGGACGGAAAGATTCTGATGGGCGGCTACTTCAAGCAGGTGGATGGCCAGCCCATGCTCAACCTCGCGCGGTTGAACCCGGACGGAACGTTCGACCCGACCTTCAAGCTGAGGACCGGCGCCGCCGGTCCGGTGTGGCGCATCCGCCAGCAGCCCGACGGCAAGATCGTGGTGGGCGGGGTCTTTGATACGCTGGGCGGCCGTGCTTCGAAGAAGCTGGCCCGGCTCAACGCCGACGGCTCCAACGACCTGACGTTTCGTTCGCCCACTCCCAACGCCGATGTGAACGACTTCGTCTGCCTGCCGGATGGACGCCTGCTGGTGAGCGGCAATTTCACCACCATCGCCGGTCAGAATCGGCGCTTCGTCACCCTGCTGAACGCGGACGGAACACTGGACTCCGGCTTCGATCTCGGAACCGGCCCGGCTCGCTTTCTGGGAAACGACGCCGGACTGGGCTCCGAAGCGACCCCGGTACTCGCGGACGGGACGCTCTATCTCTCGGGGCCGTTCCAGCATGTCAATGGCCTGTCAGCCCCCAGCCTCGTCCGGCTGAATCTCGGCTCCCTGGCTCCGGCCCTACGGGACTCGACATTGGCCGCGAACCAACTGGCCGCCACCGTCCATGGCCTGCCGGGAGGTGTGTATCCAGTCGAAGCCAGTGCCGATCTTGAGCACTGGGAACAGGCCGGCGAAGTCCGACTGGAAGGCTACGACACCTGGACTCCATTCACCGCCCCAACCGGAGAGGGTTCGCGGTTCTTCCGTGTGAAGTCTCCGGGCCAGTAGCGCGGCAGGCCGGCGCAGGTTCCTGCGTCTTCCCGGCCCGCCGGTCAGTCTCACCAGGGCACCCGCATTCCCTCGGCCTTCGCGAGCAGTTTTTGATTGGCGTCGAAGGTGAGGAACTCCGCTACGCCCAGGTGCAGTGCGGTCGCAACATGAAGGAGGTCTGCCAGGCGATGGCCGTTTTGCTCGGTGTACTTCGCGCTCAGGTGTTCTGCAAGTTGATGCACCTCCGCCCAATCCGCCGCCGCCACCGCAATCACTTTCGTCGCCAGATCGGACTGCAAATCACGGAGCATCAAGTTCGCCTCGTGTTTGGGGAAGCCCTTGGTCTTATCCCGGGCATGGAGCCGCGATTGGAGTCGAACCGACTGACGGAACTCAAGCAGCAGCAAGCTCGTGACGGGCAACGGGCCGGAGCAGGCGGCCATGAAGGCGTCTGCCTTGGCTGAATGGACCTGTGTCCGGTAAACCGAACAAAGAAACGAAGTATCCGGGAAGGAATTCATCCTTCTTCTCCTTCGAGCTCGTATTCACGCATCGTTTTGACCTCGGCCTCGCTGAACATCCGGTCGCCCCAGATCGCCCTCCGTCGCGCCGCGAAGTCGGGCTTCTTCACGTCCTGGCTTCGTGTCCGCGTCAGGGCGGTGAGCATCGCCACAGGCTCGCCCCGTTTCTCGATGCAGACCTGCTCGCCATTGCTGAGCCAGGCTTCGAGCTTGGCGAAGTTGTTCCTCAGATCACGCACGGTGGCCGTTTTCATGCGGACATCCTGCGTCCACATCGCGCCAACGTCAACCTCCGCCTCGAACACCTGCGGGTTTCACGGCTCCGACCGGCGAAGGTTTACGGTTCTTCCGCCTGAAGCCTCCGGGCCATTAGCCCGGCAGCCCGGCGTAGGTTCCTGCGCCTTCCCGGCCCGTGTGGACCGGGCCTGGAGTTTGGACATTTCTGGACCCGCCTTGGGCAAATGTGAGGCGAGGGAAATCGACCCAACGCCAACGGCGTTGCGTCCCGGAGCCCAAGGTTGGCGCCCCGCGCCTACCTTGGGTCCACTCGCGATGGATCGCCAACCCCAACGGGGTTGCGCCCCATGGGAGGGCGAAT
>JAHCBB010000043.1 GCA_019634635.1 Verrucomicrobiia bacterium | reverse complement strand
ATCTGGGATCGGGCTCCGTATTCACGTTCGTATAGACCACCGTGTCGATCGTAACCGTATCCACGTAATGAGTGATTGGAACAGTGGCACCCGTCGAGAGATCAACATGAAACACATTCTGGCTCAGCATCACGCTTGCGAGTGGACCTCCCGAAGTGACCAGCAGCGCCCGGCCATCGCGCGAGACGGTCGGCAGAGCAGGTGATGGCACGATGAGCGGAATCTCGCGAACATTCGAACCGTCCGCGCCCATCGCGCGCACGGACCTGGCTGGTGGGCCGCTGGAAGTTGTATTGTAAAAGATGGTTCCGGTGGCACCCAACAACTCGACCACGACCAGCAGCGTCAAGGAGGCAAGGGTTCGAATCGCTCGACGAATGCATGTGTTCATACGCATGAAGATTTGGTTTCCGCCATTCGGATCAAACGGGGCGCAGAGGTCACTTGGCGCACTCGAAAGAACATTCCCTGCGAGGTGCGCGCGTCGGTGTCGTTGTGCGTGACGGCGCCATTCATCGGCTGACCGCGATAATATTCCGTCCAAGACTGGCAGGAAATTGGCTTTAACGCTTCGCCGGGTAAGAGAGATTTGGTTTCGCTGCCTAAGCTTCGGGCCTTATGGGTGAGTTCATCTCGCGATTCGGGCGGTGTCAACTGCCAATTTTCGCCCACGGCGGAGCATTCTCCGAGGCGGGAGCGGGTCGAATGGCTTTGACGGCCGCAAGAGGGGGCAGTGATCCCAGTGTACTCCCCAATTCCAGGGTGTCGCTAGCAGGCTGGCGTCCATTGGCTGAGCGGGCTTCAGTCGGTGGGGACGTTCTCGTAGTCGGGCATCGGGGAAGTCTCGACTTCAGAATCGAGGTTGCCCTCGGCCACCAGAGCATGGAGCGGGGGTGGAAGTCGAGGTACTCGCCGAAGGTGTGGAGCGTGAGGAGGAAGGCGGGGCGTCCGCGAGGCAATCCCAGGGTGGTGCGCAGGAGTTGGGTCAGCGTTTGCTGTGCGACGGTGCAACGGCACCGGAGGAGGTTGCGATCCCGACGGAAGAGCGGTCGCAGCGGCTTGGGCAGGGCGAGGACGACGTGTCGGTGTGGGACGGGAAGCAGGATGTGGTCCACCAGATGGGCGGCGGTTTGCAGGACCCTGCGTTGATGGCAGGAGGGGCAGAACCAGTTGCCGTGCCGGGTTCACCGCACCTGGCGAATCACGTCGGGGAGCAGCGCGATGGTGCGCTCCACTTCGGCGTCGGTTGTCCCGCGGCCGAGTGAGAAGCGGACCAGGGCGTTGCATTCGGCGGCGGGGACGCCCATGGCCCTGAGGACATGGCTCGGTTCGAGGGAGCCGGCGGCGCAGGCGGAACCGCCCGAGGCGCAGATGCCGGCTAGGTCCAACGCGGCCATCAAGGCGATGCTGTCCGTACCGGCCACCGTGAAGGCCAGGGTGTTGGCAAGGCGGGCTGTCGCGTGACCACGGAGAGTCACCCCCGGCAGTGCGGCCGCCGCCGCGGCAAGACGCGCCGTCCGCGGAGCGATCTCCTGCGGATCAAACACGGGTGCGGGGACGAACCGTTCGAACGCTTCCACAAGCCCGACGATGCCCGCCAGGTTCTCCGTGCCGGCACGCCGCTCGTTCTCGTGACCTCCCCCGACTTGCGTCGGCTCGGGCAGCAGCGGTGAACGAATGAACAGCGCCCCGGCGCCCTTGGGACCGTGGAACTTGTGGGCGCAGACACTGACCAGATCCGCCTCGAACTGGTGGATGTCGCGAAAGGGACATTTGCCCAGCGACTGAACGGCATCGGTATGGAACACTACGCCGCGCTCCCGGCAGATCGCTCCGATGGCCGCAACGGGCTCCAGCGTCCCCACCTCGTTGTTCGCGGCCATGATGGAGACCAGCACGGTGTCCGGACGCACGGCATTGGCCACCGATTGCGGGTCCACCTGTCCCGTGGCGTCCACCAGGACCTCGGTCAGTTCGAATCCTTCGCGGTCCCTCAGCAGGTGAAAGGCCAGGCGAACCGCCGGGTGTTCAATGGGGGAGGTGACCAGATGACGCCCGCGGTCGCGCAGTCGTCGTGCGGTGCCAAGGACGGCCAGATTGTTGGCTTCCGTGCCGCCGCCGGTGAAGACGACCTCGGATGGGCGGCACCGCCACAGCCCGGCCATCCGGTACCGTGCGTCGTCCAAGGCCGCCCGGGCCGCGCGCCCGATGCTGTGGACGCTCGAAGGGTTGCCCCAGTTCTCTTCCAGGAACGGGCGCATGGCCTCGCGTACCGCCGGGTCCAGGGGCGTCGTGGCGTTGTAGTCCAGGTAGATTGCCATGCGGGGTTCCCTGCTGTGGCCGGCAGTTCAGGCGTTGGCTGGCGCGACGACACGCTGCAGCGCCCTGAGGGCCAGGCCCGAATCGAGGATCTCTGCGGCCAGCGCCCAGCCCTCGACGATCGAGCGCGTGCGCCCGGCGATCATCAGCGCGGCGCCCGCGTTGAGCAGCACCGCGTCGCGGCGGGGTCCACGGTCCGAACCGGCGAGCAGATCCCGGAGGATTGCGGCGTTGTGCGCAGCATCGCCACCCGCGAGGCCGGCCACCGTGGAAGGTTGCAATGGGAAGTCGCGGGGCGACCAGCGGGACACGTGGAAGCCGCGATCCTGGTGGAACTCGGCCAGCGTGTTGTCGCCCAGGGTGCTCAATTCGTCGAGGAACGCCGGGCCGGTCGCCGGCGACTCCGGGGAGGGTACCTCGCCGCATGCCACCAGGGCGCGACGGAGTCCGAGGGACTGCAGGGCTCGAGCCATGGGATCGCACAGTTCCGGGCGTGGCACTCCGAGGAGCTGGACCGTCGGGCGCGCAGGGTTCAGCAGCGGTCCGAGCAGGTTGAAGAGCGTCCGTTGTCCGCGGGAAGCGCACAGGGATCTGGCCGGGGCGATGTGTTTGAACGCCGGGTGGTATCGGGGCGCAAAGAAGAATGCGAACCGGTGCCGGGCGAGGGAATCCGCCGCCATTTCGGGCGGCAGATCCGTCGGAACTCCGAGCGCCTGGAGCACGTCGGCGCTCCCCGACCGCGACGTGATGGCCCGGTTGCCGTGCTTGGCCACCGAGACTCCGGCACCGGCACAGACGAACGCCACGGTGGTTGAGATGTTGAAGGTGTTTTGCCGGTCGCCTCCGGTGCCACAGACATCGAGGATCTCCACGTCCCGGAGGGACTCCGGCAGGGACACGGGCACCGAGAGGGTCCGGAGCTCCCTGGCGAATCCGGCGATTTCCCGTGGCGTCTCCCCGCGCACCGCCAGCGCGGTGAGGAAGTCCGCCTTGTCCTCGACCGGCAACGTCTCCGAGGTCAGGCAGCGGACGGCGTCCGCGATCCCGGCCGGGTCAAGTTCCGTACCGGATCGGACAATCTGGGTGAGCGGTGCGAGCACGGCGCCATGCTGGCCCAGGCGGGCCCTACGGAGAATCGGAAACCGCACCGCCACATCCGAACGCCTTCCCGCGGCCGGTGTTTCGTGACCTGCGAAATCCCGTTTGCCGAAGCGGCGATTGAACGCCGGCGCGATCGGTTCGCGAAGTGGCTTTCGTTTGCCGGGCCATCGCCACAACGTTTCCGGGTGACGGACTCCCTCCTGCTGAACCGGATCCCAATCTGGGTGTGCACCACGCTGCTGCTATCGGGTCTCGGCACGTCGGCGCCCGCGGCGCAGACGTTACCCGGCACGACACCGCTGACCGAGCATCCGGACCGGGCGGCTGAAATGGTGGAGGGACTGCGGCGGTATCTGGAGCGGGCCACCGTGGAGACCGCGCGCGAGCGGCCGGAATTCTGGACCGGTGACGGGCCGCTTCCGGGGCGATTTGAATCCAACCGGGTGCGGCTCCGGGATGTCGTGGGACTGAATGATCCCCGTGACCTGCGGGATGGAGTGACCTTGCGTGAGATCATGCCGGTGCGGGGGCCGGGTTTGCCCCCGGGGGGCGAGGTCGGACGCGGCGCAGGTTTCCGCGCCTTTGCGGTGGCCTGGACGGTATTCCGGGGCGTCGAGGGCGAGGGGTTGCTCCTCGTTCCGGATGGCCGGTCGCTGGCGGACGTGGTGGTGGTGCCGGACTGTGAGCAATCGCCGGAGCAACTGGCGGGATTGGTGGCGGGGCTGACTCCCGCGGAGCAGGTGGCGCGACGTTGCGCGGAGGCGGGATGCCGGGTGATCGTGCCCGCATTGATCGGGCGCGACACCCGCCTTGGGGGCAACCCGGGTGTTCGTTCGGTGGCCCACAGCGCGCGTGAAACGCTCTGGCGGGCCGGCTACGAGATGGGACACACGCCGGTCACCTATGAGGTGCACCGCCTCCTGGCCGCGGCGGACTGGTTCCGGGCGACGCGCACGCAAACTCCCGCAACCCCGATGGGCGTCGCTGGCTATGGAGAAGGCGGCCGGCTGGCCCTGTTTGCCGCCGCAGTGGATCCCCGGTTTGATGCCGCCTGGATCAGCGGCGCCTTTGGTCCGCGGGAAGCGCTTTGGGAGGAGCCGATTGATCGCAATTTGTTCGGACTGTTGCGGGAGTTTGGGGACGCGGAAGTCGCCGCACTCATCGCGCCCCGGCCCCTGTTCGTCGAATCGGGACGGCACCCGGAGGTCACCCTGACCGATGCCCACGGCGGCGCACCCGGGCGTCTGGCGCGCCCGGAACCGGAGGCGGTCCGTGCGGAATTCGCGCGACTGCGATCATGGACCGGAGGGACGTCGGCACAGTGGTTCCCGGGGGGCGGGGACACTTTCGGCGAGGGTGTGGACGCGTTTCTCAAGTCCCTGGGGAGCCAGCCCCGCCCCGTCGCCGACACCCCGTCGCCTGAGGTCACTGGAGAGATCCCGGACGCCGCCGGGCGCACCCTGCGGCTCTACCGGCAGTTGCTGGAGGACACCCAGTGGCTGATGCGGGAGGGAGAGTATGCCCGCAGGGATTTCTGGAAAGATGCCGACTTCCGCAATGCCGCTGCCTTCGAAGGGTCCGCAAAGCGGTACCGGGAATATTTTCGGGACCAGGTGGTGGGACGACTTCCGCCACCGTCGCTGCCCATGAATCCGCGGGCCCGATGGCTGGGTGAAACCAATGGAGTGGTGCGCTATGAGGTCGTCCTTGATGTCCATCCGGACGTCATGGCGTTCGGCATTCTCTGCCTGCCTGCGGGTCTGAAGCCGGGCGAACGACGTCCGGTGGTGGTTTGTCAGCACGGACTGGAGGGGCGTCCGAGCGACATTTCCGACCCCGCGATTGCGAGTCCCTTCTACCATCAGTACGGACTGCGATTGGCCGAGCGGGGGTTCATCACCTTCGCGCCACAAAATCCGTACATCGGCGGCACGCGGTTCCGTCAGGTTCTGCGGCAGGCCCAGCCCTTGGGGCTGACGCTCTGGTCGTTTGTGGTCCGCCAGCACGAGGTGATCACGGAGTGGCTGGCGGCGCAGCCGTTCACCGATCCGGACCGGATCGCCTTTTACGGTCTGAGCTACGGGGGCAAGACGGCCATGCGGGTGCCAGTTCTCGTGGACCGCTACTGCCTCAGCATCTGCTCTGCGGACTATAATGAGTGGATCTGGAAGAATGTTTCGGCGCGCTCTCCGTACAGCTACCTGTGGACTCCGGAATACGACATGCCGGAATGGAATCTGGGGAACACCTTCAACTATGCCGAGATGTCCTGGCTGATTTTTCCACGGCCGTTCATGGTGGAACGCGGCCATGACGACGGTGTGGCGCCGGATGAATGGGTGGCGTATGAATTCGCGAAGACGCGCCGGCACTATGTGAAGCTTGGGCACCCGGACCGTGCCGTCATTGAGTACTTCGACGGTCCCCATTCCATTTACGGCCGGGGGACATTCGAGTTCCTCCACCGGCACCTCCGATGGCCGGCCGCGTCCGGCAACTGATCGGATGCACGGGGTCAGCGGCCCGAAACCCGGGGCTCGAAGTCGTGTTCCGTCCACCAGGCCTCGAGTTCGTCGGTGCCGAAATCGGCAAGCACTTCACCGTCCACTTCCAGGGACGGCGCGAGCGTCTGACCGGTCAGCGACCGCATCTCCGCCCGCGCAGCGCCATCGCGGAGGACGTCCAGCGTCTCATGCCGGATGCCATGCTGGGCAAACCACTCGAGGGCTTCGTCGCACCAGGGGCAGCCGGGTTTGATGAAGAGCCGGATGACGGTGGGTTTCATGGGATCAGCCGGTCAGGAAGGTGTCGCTGTGCTCGTAGGCCGGGGCGCAACAGCAGAGGATGCGGAGGATTCCGGTCCCGGTATTCCACAGTTTGTGGCGTTGCCCCGGGGGGATGGCAACCGCGTCGCCCGTCCGCACGTCCCGAAGCTCCTCGCCGAGGCGGAGGCGTCCAGTCCCTTCGGTGACGTAGTAAATCTCCTCCGTGCGGGCGTGGTAATGCTCCTCGGTGGCCTGGCCCGGCAACAGCCGGGCCTCGGCGAGGCTCTGGTTCCGGATCACCGAGTTGCGATGCGCCAGCAGCTCGCGGATCTCCGAGCCGTCCTTGGTGACGAAGGCGGGGGCTTCATCGAGGTTGACCACATCCATGCGGAGAGTGTGGGGTTGGCAGGCGTTGCGGGGCAAGTCATGGTCCCAACGTGCAACATGCTCCCGGGTTTTTGAAATTGGTTGAGGCGGCGCGGTCCGGCATCCGGGAGATCCGCCCGGAGGAGGCCCGCCAGCGGCTTGCCGCGAATCCGGCGGCCCTGCTCGTGGACGTGCGGGAGGAGAGCGAATGGGCCGCGGGCCATGCTGAGGGTGCCATCGCGTTGGGTCGGGGCATTCTGGAGCGGGATATCGAGGCCCGGGTGCCCGACCGCGCCACCGAACTGATCCTGTACTGCGGGGGCGGCTATCGGAGCGCGCTGGCGGCCGAGTCGCTGCAGCGAATGGGGTACACCCGTGTGTGGTCCCTGGCGGGCGGCTACCGCGCGATCACCACCGCCGGTTGGCCGGTGACCCGATAAAAAGGTGCGGTCGCGGGAACCGCGCGCCTGCAGGCCTGGGGGTCCTTTGCGGGGCCGGAGGCGGGAAAGGACGACAACATTCATTGCCGATTTGCCATTTGGTCGTCGCGCGTCCAGCGTCAGCCTTCATGGTGACTACGGTTCATAGATACCCCGCGACCATGCCGAGGCGCATCACGGGGCTTCCGCGACGGGTTCGGATCCCACGGCTGGCCCAATGGCTTGCCGTGGCCTGTGCTGGGGCGGTTGCGGGCCACGCCGCAACGGGCCCGGCAGTGCCCAATTTCGCGCTGCTGGACACCGACGAGCGGAATCATGAGCTGTTCCGCACGCCGGGACGCGCCGTGGTCCTGATGTTCACAGGCACCGGATGTCCGATCGTGCGCAAGAGTGCGTCCAAATTCCGGGACCTGCGCGACCGGTTCGAGGGGCAGGGTGTGACGTTCTGGCTGGTGAACGCCTACGCGGGCGATTCTGTCGGAGATGTGCAGAAGGAGCGCTTCAAGCTGGGGCTCCACAGCATGACGTGGCTCCTCGACCCCCGGCAGAGTCTGGGGCTGGCCCTCGGGGTGGAGCGCACCGCGGAAGTGGTCGCCATTGATCTCGCGGACCGCCGGGTGATCTACCGCGGCGCGATGGACGACCAGTTGGCCGAAGGCGCCGAAAAGCCCGCACCCACCGAACGTTACCTGGAGACGGCGTTGGAGGACTTTCTCGCCGGTCGGGAGATTCAGGTCGCAAAGACCCCGGCGCGCGGCTGCAGGATCAGCTATGCCAGGGTCGCCGGCGACGATGAGGCGCCGGACTATGTCCGCCAGGTCGCGCCCCTGCTCGCCAGCCATTGTGTGGAGTGCCACCGCCCGGGGGGCATCGGGCCGTTCAGCATGAACAGCCATCGCCGCGTGGCCAACTATGCGGACATGATCGAGGAGGTGTTGCTCACGCGGCGCATGCCGCCTTGGGATCCGCACCCGGGGCATGGAACCTTTCTCGATGGCAACACCCTGACGCGGGAGGAGACGCAGACGTTGATCCGCTGGGCCAGGGCGGGAGCGCCCCGGGGGGACGGTGAGGACCCACTGGCGGCACCCCTGGCACCGCTACCGGAATGGCGGCTGGGCGAACCCCAGGCGGTCCTGCGTTTGCCCGAACCCCAGCGCATTCCGGCGACCGGAGTGGTCGAGTACCGCTACGTCAAGGTGCCCAACCCGTTCACCAACGACGTCTGGCTGAAGGCCCTCGACATCAAGCCGGGCAACCCCAAGGTCGTTCACCACGTCATCCTGTACGCCAAGTGGCCCGGCGCACCCGACACCGGGAACGACAATGGGGCGTTCATGATCGGCTGGGCGCCGGGCGCCAGCGCCTTGAGCTATCCGTCGGACGTGGCCAAGTGCCTTCCCCGCGGGGCGGAATTGACCCTGGAGCTGCACTACACCACCTGCGGCACCGAGGAGACGGACGAAAGCGAAGTGGCGCTGTATCTTGCGGAAGGTCCACGTCCGCGCGCGGCCGAGACACGGCAGGCCATCGAATTGAGCCTCTTGATTCCTCCGGGAGATGCCGAGGCCCGGCACACCGCCACCTATGCGTTTGAAAAGCCCGCCACGCTTTACGGCCTCTTCCCGCACATGCATCTCCGTGGAAAATGGATGCGGTATGAACTGCTGTTGCCGGACGGGACGCGGGAAACGCTGCTCCACGTGCCGCGATACGACTTCAAATGGCAGCACAGCTACTACCTGAAGGAGCCGCGTCGCGTGCCGGCGGGTTCCTGGTTGCTGGTGTCCGGCGCGTTCGACAACTCCCCGATGAATCCGGACAATCCGGATCCCAAGCGCCATGTGACGTTTGGGCGGCAGTCGTGGGACGAGATGTTCATCGGGTTCTTCGAGGCTGCGGATGAACCGGAGTCTCCCACCTCGGCTTCGAGGTGACGCGTGAGCCCGCCGGGCCGGATTCGACTCCTTTCGACATTCGACATCCCCGGGGGCCCCGGTAGGCTGAACGGATGGCTTCGTTTGCACGGCCTTCGGTCATCCTCACCCATGAAAGCGATCTGGACGGGCTGCTTTCCGGTCTGCTGCTGGTCCGGCTGGCCCGGTCGCTGTTTGGGGCGGAGGTGACCCTGCAGGCCTGGAACTACCAGGGGTGGCGCAATCGTCAGATGACTGAGCCGGTGGCCTGGGTGGCGGACTTCAGCTTCGAGTCCCGTCTGGACCGTCCCGACTGGCTGGTGGTGGATCATCACACAACGACCTCCCGGCCCACCCAGGCACGCCTGATTCATGATCCGGAAAAGTCGGCGGCCAGTCTGGCGTATGCCCTCTGTCGCGAAGCCGGCCTGGGCACTCCGGTCCTCGACCGGTTGGTGCACCTCAACAACATCGCCGACCTCTGGCTGGATGCGGATCCGGAGTTTGACCTGGCCAATGACTACGCCGGACTGGTGAAGGAGTATGGATTCTGGAATTTGCACCGGCTGCTGGAGGGGGATCCCGAGCGGCTGCTGAATCATCCGTTGCTCGAGGTGATGACGGTGAAGCGGCGGGTCGAGAATCCCATCGGCTACGCCTGGTCGGCGTCCCATGTCGAGGAGGTTTCGCCGGAAGTCGGGGTGGTGCAGACCTCGGTCGGCGACTCGAACCGCATCGTGCATGAACTGCTGGAACGGGGGGCCACCGGATACAAGGTGCTGGTCACCCTGTTTCCCAAGGCGAATCGGACGATTGTCGCCAGTGTTCGCAGCCTCGACGGCGAGGCCTTGGGGGTGGCGGCCCGACTGCAGGGCGGGGGGCATCCAAATGCCGCCGGCGCCACGCTGCCACGTTCGGTGACCGACCTCGAGGGTGCCGTGCAGTATCTGAGACAGCTTCTGACACCCGAACGGGCCGGAGATCCCGACGCGGCGACGGGTGGATTACAGCTGTAGGGATTCGCCCGGCCTGCCCGCGCCCCAGGTTTTTTTCTTGCCAGAAGCGGAATAATTGGTCCTCGCTTAGGCACTTATGGAGGTCAAACGCCCGTGTCCACGGGGGCGAACCGCTTTGGCGGTCGCTATCTTTCTGATGGCGATTCTGCCTGCGGCCGGTCAGCGGCTGGTGCTGGACCCGCCGGCGTTCCCGTCGTCGGCACCCCGGTCGCACTATCGTCTGGTCGAGGCCTTCCCCGGACTCACCTTTCCCTACCGGAGCGACGACATTGTCGGACTGGCGAACGCACCGGGCCAGACCAACGCGCTGTACGTCATCGGGTTGTTCGGGAGGATTCACGTGATCACCAACCTGGCCCGGCCGACAAAGACGGTGTTCCTGGACATTTCGCGCGACACCTACGGTCTGGGGGCCAGTCGGTCGGAGTCGGGTCTGCTGGGCCTTGCCTTTCACCCTCGTTACGTTGAGAACGGCTGGTTCTACGCGTTCTACAGCCGGACCAACCGCGCCGCCGGGAAGACCTATTCCACCGTTTCGAGGTTTCAGCGGGATCCGGCAAATCCCTGGCGGGCGGTCCGCGCCTCCGAGCAGATCCTGATTTCGCAGTTCGATGAGCGCGACAACCACCAGGGTGGCGACATGCACTTCGGACCTGACGGCTTCCTTTATATCTCGGTTGGGGACGGCGGTGGTGCCGCCGCCCAGGTCCAGAATGCCCAGCGCATTGACCGTGATTTCTTCGGCGGCATACTCCGGATTGATGTGGATGGGCGTCCCGGAAGCCTCCCCCCGAATCCGCATCCGGCGGTCGGCACGGGGTATTGGATTCCCGGCGACAACCCGTTCATCGGCGCCACCGCCTTCAACGGGTTGCCGGTGGATCCGGCGCGGGTGCGCACCGAGTTCTGGGCGGTCGGACTCCGCAACCCCTTCCGCATGGGATTCGACCCGCTGACAGGGGACTTGTACGCGGGTGACGTCGGAGACCGGCGATTGGAAGAGGTGAACCGGATCGTGCGCGGTGGCAATTATGGCTGGGCGTATTTCGAGGGCACGCTGCCCATGCCACGCAGCGCCCCCGCTGGGTTCCAGTCCCTGGCGCCCATCTATCAGTACGGTCGGGGCGGGGTGGATCCCAATTTCGAGGGACAGGCGGTCATTGGCGGATTTGTGTATCGCGGTGGTCGGTATCCGGAGCTCGAGGGACGCTATCTCTTCGGGGACTTCGGCTCCCGGCACCTCTGGGCATTGAATCCGCATGCCGTTGGCACCGCCGACATCTGGAAGGTGACGACCGCGGCGTCCGGTTTCGGAGGCTTGGGGCTGAACCCGGCGACCGGAGAATTGCTGGTCCCGGAGGTGGGACGCGGCCGGATCCAGAAGCTGGTTCGCGACGTTACCAGTGACGGTCCATCCCTGCCTCCGACCCTGGATGCGACCCGGGTTTTTTCCAGTCTCAGGCGGCTCGTACCGGCCGCGGGTGTCACTCCCTATGAGGTGACCACCCCGTTCTGGTCGGACCACGCGATCAAGCGCCGCTGGTTCTTCATGCAGGATGCCGGCAGCCGGATCCAACGGAACGAGGAGGAGGGATGGCAGTTTCCTTCCGGCATGGTGTGGGTGAAGCATTTTGACCTCGATTTGGTCCGGGGTGATCCGAACTCCCGGCGTCGTCTGGAAACCCGGTTCCTCGTCAAGACCGACGAGGGAGTGTACGGGCTGACCTACCGGTGGCGTCCCGATGGGTCCAACGCCGATCTGGTTCCGGACTCCGGGATGGATGAGGAGATTGCGGTGGTCGAGGGCGGCCAGACGCGGATCCAGCGCTGGCACTATCCCTCACGATCGGAATGTCTGTCGTGCCACAACGCCGCCGCGGGCCATGTCCTTGGCTTCTCCGCCCGGCAGTTGAATCGGGAAGTGGATTCCGGCGGGTCGTCTGTGAACCAGTTGGTCGCCCTCAGTCGTCTCGGTATCTTCGACGCCCCTGTGTCCTCACCGGGCACCCTGCCGCGGATGGTGGCGATCGGGGACGAGTCCGCCTCGCTCGAGCGGCGTTTCAAGTCGTACCTGGATGCAAATTGCGCCTACTGCCATTTGCCGGGCGGACCCGGGCGCGGCAACTGGGATGCGCGGCTGGGCACCCCGGTCACCCAGGCGGGGATTTTGGATGGCGCCCTCGTGGACAACCTGGGCAACCCGGACGCCCGGGTGGTCCGGCGTGGGGATCTGGGCGGTTCCATGCTGCTTCGCCGGATGACGGAGCTGGGGGCAGTCCACATGCCGCCCATTGGTTCGAGTGAGCTGGACCGTGCCGGGATTGACGTCGTCACCCGCTGGATCCTGGAGTCCAGGTCCCGCTGGATGATCGGTGTCGAAGACCGTCCGGAGGACGCTCCGCCGGGACAGCCGTTCCGCCCGTCCTGGGAGTTTTCCGAGGAGAGTGGGCGCAGCGAGACGCCCCCGGGCTCGGTGACACGGGTTCAAGGGGATCCGCAGTACGATCCGGATGCGAACCCTGGCCCGGATGACGATTACTACCTCGCGGGCTGGTATCCCGCCGGTTTTAACGGCCTGAAGGAACCGCTCCTGGTGCCGAACGATGAACCCTGGGCGGCGTGGGAGCGATCGCTTGCCATCCGGGACCGGGTGAACCGGCTTCACTTTGTTCTTGAGCCGCGTGACGTGGTCCCCGGTTCGGTGATTCGACTGCGGTTCGAGCTGACGCGGGGCGGTTCGATGGAGAACAAGGAGAAGCGGGATGGATTCTTCGACCACGACATTGCGGTCCGGTTTCGAAATGCCCGGGGGGGCAACACGGTCCTTTATGCCAACCGGGTGTCGCGCGCAACCGTCATTGATCTTGAGTTTTCCGCACAGGACGTTGGTGCCAACGCGGGGCCGAACACGATCGAGTTCGTGCGGGTTGGCCCAAATCCTCCGGGTATCGGGGCCTGGATCCACTTCAACTATGTCGAACTCGGCGTCTCGTCGCCTGATGGCCCGCCGGTGGTTGAGGAGGAGAATCCGCCCTACGAGGAGGGGCCGCCGGACGTATCCCCCGAAGATCCGGAGGTTGAAAACCCGGATTCAGACCCGAATCCACCGCCGGGCGATGGGGTGCCGCCGGTGGGCACGGATTCCTTGATGGTCCGGTGGGACATCGGCCAGGAAGACCCGGTGGACGGCAACTCCGCCAATGGTCGGAACCCGCCCTTCTGGGAGTTTCGTCAGGAGAACGGCCGGGCCGACGCGGCACCGGGACGGGTCACCCGTGATCCCGGGGACCCCCAGTACGCCGCCGCCTCGAACCCCGGAGTGGACGACGATTACTACCTCGCCGGGTTCTACCCCGCGGGTTTCAACCGTCTCCCGGCAGACCTCAATCTTTCCCGCCAGGAGTCCCTGACGGGTTTCGAACGGGCACTCACCGCGGGCGATCGCACCAACCGAATTCACTTCGTCTTGAACGACGCCCTGGTCGGAGACCAGTCCCGGATGCGTGTCACCTTCCAGTTGACCCGGGGCGGCCGCATGATTGGCGGTGTCGTGCAACCTGGGTTCTTTGACCATGACATCGTGGTCCGGTTCCGGAACGCCGCCGGGCGGAGCACGGTTTTGTACGCCAATCGGATCAGTAAGACCACGACGGTTGACGTGGAGTTCCGGTTGGATGAAGTCGGAGCCGCGGCGGGCCCCAACACGGTGGAAGTGGTTCGTGTGGGGCCGAGTCCCGCCCGAAGTTCCATCTGGGTCACCTTCAATTACGTCCGGATGCAGGTGGTCAATCCTTCGGCTGTCCGGCCTGTACCGCCTGCACCGCCTGTACCGCCGACTCCGGAGGCCCCGGAGGCCGGGGTGGAACCGCCCGATGAACCAGATGATGGTGAGGTGCTCCCTGAGACTCCGGACACGGATGACGGGGCGGCCGGGGAGGATCCAGTGACGGAGAACCCCGGCGGAGGGGAACCGGTGGTCGAGTGGGCCATTGGCGTCGAGGATCCACTCACCGGGGTCACCCGGTCGCCGTTCTGGGAATTCAGCCGTGAGAATGGCAGGGCCGACGCGCCTCCAGGCAAGGTCACGCGGGTGCCGGAGGACCCCTTGTACGATCCGGCCTCCAATCCGACCGCGGATGACGACTTCTACCTCGCGGGCTTGTACCCCGCCGGGTTCAATGGTCTCAGATCCAACCTGGATCTTGCAGCGAGGGAACCGGATGTGGCCTTCGAGCGGGGCCTCTCCGGGGCCGACCGGACCAACCGGATTCATTTCGTCCTCACGCAGGACCAGGTAAGGGAACGGACCCGGATGCGTGTCACGTTTCAGTTGACCCGGGGTGGCTACATGATTGGCGGGGTCATCCAGCCCGGGTTCTATCAGCACGATATTGTCGTGCGGCTTCGGACGGCGTCCGGGCGCAGCGAAGTGCTCTATTCCAAGACGCTGAGGGCCACGACGACGGTGGATCTGGATTTTCTCCTGTCGGAAGTTGGGGCGGGAGCAGGCCCCAACACGATCGAGATTGTCCGGACGGGGCCGGCTCCCGCCCGCCATTCCATCTGGATCAACTTCAACTACGTCCGGTTGCAGGTGTTGAACCCGGACGAGGCGCCGTAGTCCCGCCGTTCAGCCCGAGCGGTTCTGAGGCGTGCGTCCCCGACCGGTGGTCGGAGGCAGGCCCGTAGCCGGTCGCGCAGCGAGGGCGCCTGAGGGAGGCTGGAGATCAGCGTCCCGCGGATTCCCGTTCCAAGGCACGTATCAGGAACGCGCGCCGATGCTTGAGCTGGCGGCGGAAGGAATCCACCAATTCGAGAAACTCCGCCCGCGCCTGGCTTGGATCCATGCCCTCCAACGACGCCCGGTATTGCACCTCCGGTGCGAGCCGGCGCTCGAGGTCGTTGATGACGGGGAGCAGGGCCGGCTCGGTGAAGACGTCCTGGCACACTTCGTGGAGGCGGGTCAGGAAGCGTCCTCGGAACTGCGGATGCGCGAGCAGCGGGCCAGAGAAATATCCCCCCGGACGCCACCAACTGCCACCATCCCAGCCCGTGTTGCCCAATCGGAAGAAGCTGAACCGGCTTCCCGGCCTCCGATCGCCTTTCATTCCGTACGTGAGCGGCATGTCATACCAGTCGTAGGCCCGGGACGCGCCGTCGTGATCGCCCCACGTCTTGTCCTGATCCCAAGGGATGATGGTCCACCGGCCATCGGGTCCGGGGCCCCGGTGCACGAAGTAGTTGTTGAAGAAGCCGTCCCAGTTCTGGATGCAATGGCTCACCGCAAAGTAGCTGGCGAACTCGCCGACATGGAATGCGCGCTGGATATCCCCCCAGACCCGGTCACCGGTGCCGCGGTCCAGCAGGGCGATCGCCTCCAGCAGGTCGGCATGACCCGACTCGGGGTTGTTCTTTTTCTCATGCTGGCCAATGACATCGTTTCCGTACCAGAGGAGCTTGTACAGGTTGCCATCGGGATCGAGTTGGTGCCTTCGCAGGAAGGAGGCGTTGACCTGCTCGAACATCAGATGATAGCCGAGCGGCTGGGCGTTGAGCCACAGGCGGAGATGCCCGGTGTTGGGGGCTGGAACCCCGGCACGGCGGAACACCTCGTAGGCCAGCGGTTCCGAAAGCATCCACCGCGGCCTCTGTTCGTAGACGACGTTCAGGGTGGTCATGCCGTCCAGGGGGAGGTCCTTGTGCAGGCGGACCTTCCAGCCTCCGGATCTCGGACTCAGCCGGATGTGGTCGAACGTCTGCGCCGGGGTGCCGTTGGTTGGAAAAACCACGAATGCCGACTGTCCCCGAAGCAGGGTGATGTCTCGTCCGCGGGATCTGTGGTGCAGGGAGGCGCCGGGGGATTCGCGGGGACCCAGGGTCAGCAGGCGCGCCTCGGGCACGGTCAGGCGGTTCGTGTTGTCCTGAAGAAACGCCGAAAAGGTCGGGCGTGGTTCCCCCGGGGCGGGCTCCCATCGCTCGGCACCGCGGGCATCCACGGCCCGGATCCGGAATCGCAACAGGCGCCCGGCGGGTTGAGCCGGAATGGATCCGCGAAATTCGCCGGGAACGGACCCGCCTTCCAAGATCACGGTCGCGGGCTCGGGAACGGTGGTGGATGCGATCACCCAGTACTGGAGCTCGACGCGCAACCCGGGGGTGGCGGGCGTCACCTTTGCCGTGACCTGGACGGGAACCCCCGGTCTGGGGGCCTCGAAGGTCACCGGGGAGATCCGGGGCGGCCGGTGGATCGAGGCCACGGTGTTGGTCCGTCCGGGCGTGGCCGCGAGAACCTGTGGATCGGAATTCACGGCCGCCGCCCAGTTGTCCGGGTCCCCGGCGGGGCCATCGGCAACGATTCGTTCCAGAGAGGCTCCATAACCATCGGAGCCCACGGGCCACGGAGGGGTGTCGTCGTACCGCAGGGCATCCACCACCCGCCCGCCGGCATCCGTGAGTTCAACCCGCTCGCCGCCGTGCTTCAAACGACCCTTGAATTCGCCGATCACAGGAAGTCCCGGGCCGAACTGCCTCTCAAACGCGGCCCGGTTTCGGCAGATCACTGCGAAGCCGCCTGCCGGGAGGGTCCAGTTCGGCGCGGTGAACGCCACCCCCCGGGTCAATCGCCAGCCGTCGAGCGCCACCGGCTCCGGGCCGGTGTTGTGCAGCTCAATGAACTGAAGGGCGTCGTTGTCATCTGGGGGGTGATACAAGAGTTCGTTCAGGACGACCGAACTTTGGAGGGAGCCTGCCAGGGCTCCGAAAAGGACGCTCCAGCAGCAGATCCGGAATGAGCAGGGCATCGGGGTGTCCTCAAGGAGGATTCACTCAGCCCGGACCGCCACCCGGCGCCATGCTTCCGTGACCGCCCACAAGTTCACGGGGCTGGTGGAGCGTCCGTATCCCAAAAGCCGCGCGCTGCCGTCGGCGAACGCAAAGTTGGACCCGCCGGACTTTCCCCGGCCGCTCCGGTGGCGGTTCTGCTCGATTTCCTCCACGTCGTTGCCCTCGCGGCCCTGGCTGAAATCCATGTGTACGTGAAAGGAACCGGCCTTTTTCTCCCCAAAGGTGATGGTCTCCGAGGGCTCGGGAATCGCGGAATCCCGCATGCCGGCCGGCCACTGCCAGCGCAGGAACTGCTGGTAGTTGGTCGGACTGAGGTTCGCCTGGAACCAGTCATTGAAGCCGTTGATGACGAAGCTGCGCTGCACGGCGACCCGGGCCTCCACCGGCAATCCTGGAATCCAGGGAAAGCGGTCGGACGGGCACTTCAGGATCGCGGGGTCCTTGTAGTAGGGCTGCAGGGCGGTCATCCAGGCCGCCGGATGCTCCCGTCGCGCCGGATAGTAGCCGTCATGGTCGCCGGAATAGATGACCAGCGAGAGGGCAAGCTGGCGGACATGGTTCAGGCATCGAATGCCATTGGCCCGGGCCTTGGCGCCCGCCAGTGCCGGAGCGAGCAGCGCGGCAAGGATCGCGATGATCGCGATGACCACCAGGAGCTCAATCAAGGTGAACCCGCCGGGACGATGCGGCGGGCGGTTCCGATTTGGATTCAGGGTCATTTTTTCAACCGTCGGCCTGAGTTCCGGATCTCGTCAAATCGTCGAGACCGCCGGCACCCGGCCGCGGGTCAGGAAAAGCACCCACGATTCATCGTGCCGGTTTCAACGGATCGCATCGGAGTGGTTCCCGCTGCCCCAACGCTACTCGAGCGAGAACTCCACCACGGATTCCGACAGCGCAGCCGGCGGGGTATCGGAGGGTTCCGGCGGTGCGATCCGGTCCGCCGGTAGACGTCCGACGTCGAGGAACCATTGCTCCACCGCGGCGATCCGGTCGGCACGCAGCCGCTCCAATTCCCCGGCGTCTGCCACAAAGTGGTCGCGGAGCCGTCGTTCCATCTCCGGCGTCGTGGGCGCCTCTGCCGCCGCGACGGCGCTGGAGGGGTCAGACCCGGGACCCAGGGTCTGCTGGAAGAGCCGGGTCAACGCGGGAACGGCCCCGTCCGGGGTGTCATCCCGAGCCCTGCTCTCCGCCTCCGACACGGCATCCAGTGCCGCTTCGAATTTGCGCTGGGAGAGGGCATTGGCGTCGTCGTCCGACGCCCCGGCCCGCAGGGTCAGCAGCAGTTCCGGACGCTTGTTGAGCGCCATCACCAACCTGGCGAGGCGATTGGTGGCGTCGGCGGTCAGTTGGATCTCACCGGGATCAAAGGCGATTCGTTGCAGGGCCTCTCCGTCGCCCTCACTGCCTCCAAACAGGGAGCCCAGCAACTTGAACGGGGCCGTCGCGGCCTTGACGAACAGTCCCTTGACCGCCTGCCAGATCACCTTCCGCACGCCGAAATCCGGATCGTCGAGGCTGCCGCGCACCGGGATGTCGAGGGTGATCCGCCCGTCGCCATCCTTCAGGAGGGCGATGCCCAGGCGCCACGGGAGATCGAGCAGGGGAGCGGTGGATGCCCGTGCGCCAAGTCCGATGTCATCCACAATCAGCAGATTCTCCCCGTGAACCTCGCGCCCCTCGACCCGGTAGGCGACGTCGGCGGTGATCCGCCCATTGCGCAGGGGAAGGCCGGCAAACCGGATCGCGTAGGGCGTGAAGGGAACCAGATCGGCGTTGGTCGTCGTGACCCGCAGGTCGAGCACCGGGAGTTTCGGATCGGCGACGAGCCAACCCTGGAGCGAAAATGGGGCGCGCGCGCCGACGAATCCCCGGACGTCCACGCCCGTCCTGCCGAATTCCGGCCAGGTGATGTTGGTCAGCACTGCCGAGATACCCTGGAGGCGGGTCGTGAACTGGCCGGGAATGCTGTCGTCGGCGGCATAGAGGACGCCATGGGTCGCGACGATACGATCCACGCGCGCCGTCAGGCCGTTCAGGGAGGGCTCCCGGTCGGTCGTCGCTGGCCCGGCGGGTGGTACCGCCACCGGGTTCGTTCGCATCAGGGAGAGCAGGTTGAACTGGCCGTTGGTCATGAGGACCAGGCTGGTGGCGGGCGCCTCCAGTCGGACTTCCTCCACCGACACCGCGGCCGGCTCCCAGGCGCCCCGAACTCCCCGGATTTCCAGGGCGTCCCACTTGAGGAAGTCGCGGTGCGCCTGGGTGTCAAATGCGAGGAACTCCTGGATTGCCGTGCCACCGGATGCGGTGATCAGGGGCCCGCCCGGTTGGCGGTTGTAGCGCACGGTCCAGCGTCCGTTGGCGATGCCGCTGCGGACATCGAGATGGACCAGTTCCCCCACGTAGGATTGCAGCAGGGGCAGGCGCACGCCCTCGAAGGTGATCTCCGCAGTGGCGGACGCCGGAAGCAGGGTACCCTCGGCGCCGAGCACCAAGGTGCCGGTCTCCCCCCATCGTGCGGCGGCCTCGAGCGAGACCGGGTCGTTGGTCCGATTGGAGACTCCACGAAGCACCAATCGCTCCACCTGCGCGGAAAGGTGCACCGGGATTTCGGTGCTGAGATCCCCCCACCGGAGATTCAATCGGTCCACTGCGAGTTCCGGAAGTTCCACGGTCCATTTCTCCGCCAGGTCGTAGATCTCCTGGACCATGGCTTCCACAAACTCCGGTCGGATCGCCTCGGCGATATCCACCGATCCATCGGATTTTCGCTCCAGGGCCAGGGTGCCGTCGGTTGCCTGGATCCGGCCGATTCGCAGGCGCTCCTGCGCAAGCCCGGCTTCGATTCCGCCGATCACCAATTCTGAAAGGAGCAGGTTGGTGCCGGTGGCACCCGGGAGTTGAAACGCGAGGTCCGCGAGAGCCACCCGGCTGTTGCTGACGACAAGATCGGTTCCCCCGGGCGCAACGATCGCCGTGAAGTCGCCCTCCAGTTCGAGGGTGCCGGAGACCACCCGGGCTGGAGTCGCCAGGTTTAGATAGGGACCATGCACCGGGATGGGGATCGGTCCGATGGAAAGCCGGCCGTCGGCCGTCGGAGGGCTCAGGCCGGCCCGACCCTCCCACGCGATCCGCTCACCGGAGCGGGTCAAGATCCTCAGCCGCCCGGCAGCCGTTTCCGCGTTGCGGGTGGTGAGGTTGGTGAACGCGGCGGTGACCGCATCAAGAACCTTCTCGAAGCCGCCGGGGATGGCGCGGTCCCGCAGGACAACGCGGCCCTCCTCAATCCGAAAGTCTCGAATGGTGATCCCGGGCATTTCGCCGGCCGCAGCGCCTGGATCCGGTGTTCCCGAGTCGTTCAGCAGATTGCCAAAGTTGAACCCGCCGTTTTCTCCGCGTTCCAAAGTGAGCACGGGACGCACCAGTTCCACTTCGCTCAGGGAGAGGCCGTCCCTCCACAGGGAGGCGGCCTCGAGGTCCGCATGAAACCGGTCGAGCGAGGCAAAGGGCTGTCCGCCGGGCTCCGTGAGGTTGAGGTTCGACACCGTCAGGGTGAGCCGGAACGGGTTGACCTGGATCCGCCCGACGGAGACCTCCCGGTGGGTCCGTGGAGGCAGGCGCTTGAGCAGTTCGGAGGTGATCACCCGGGGAGCGATCCAGAACCCGGCGATGGCGTAGATGCCGAGCAACAACACGGCAGCGAGCAGCCACCGGGCGGCCGGCGTCCGGTGCCAGGACCTGGGACGGCGTGCGGGAGGTTTCACCGGGAGGTCGGGCTGGGGCGGTCGGATTTCAAGGGATGGGCAGGGTACGTCCTCGTCCAATCGCGAAGCGGACTTTCAGACTTTGGATCGGGTTGGTGGAAAGTCGAGCTGCGCCTCGTGCAGCAGCGTTCATTTTCCGGAAAGGCCGCCTGCCCTTGGCCTGAGCTTGGCGGAGGGCGCAGTTGGCCGGGCGCAAGCCTTGACGCACTTCAACCGGTTTGCCGCCGGACCATCCTTCGACACCCTCACGGCCCTCCGCCGACGAGCCACTCCTGCAAATCGAGAACGACGGGCCGGCCCGCCGGCGCAGTTGACAGGCCGCGCGAAGCGTGGCGGGCTTGGGACGCGTTCAGGACGCATCCGGGTCCGCGGAAAAGGCTGAGCCTACCTGCTGTTGTCGGTGCCACCAGAACCTTGATGCTGCCTGCGTCGCGGACCTCAGGCGATAGCAGAAAGGTTTCATGTCCAAATCTCTGCCCTCGCAGCCCAATCTTGAGCACCTCAAGCATCAGGCGAAGGACCTCCTCAAATTTCTGAAGGCTGGCGATCCCGCCGGACTTCAGCGGTTCCGGGAACATCACCCGAATCCCTCAAAGATCAGCCGGGATTCCTGCTCATTGGGTGATGCACAACGGGTGATCGCCCGCGAGTATGGTTTTGCCTCCTGGGCGCAGCTCAAGGAGCACGTGGTCCGCATCCGCCTCAAAACGGAGCCTCCACACGAGTTGTTCAAGCAGGCGTTCGTGGACCATGACGCCGCCATGATCCGGGAATTGTTCGAGCGGTTTCCCCAGTACAAGGGGAGGATCAACGACCCGGTGGCTGCATTCGATGCGCCGGCGATCACGCAGGTGCGCACGCGTGAAATGCACGATGTTTTTCTCGAAGCGGGCGCGGATCTGAATGCGCGAAGTCGCTGGTGGGCGGGTGGCTTTGGTCTCCTGGACCTGGCGGATCCGGATCTCGCGGCCTACGCGATCCGGCGCGGCGCAACCGTGGATGTCCACGCGGCGGCCCGGTTGGGCATGATGGATTCGCTTCGCGAACTCATCGCCGCCGATCCGAAGCGGGTCCACGCGCGCGGCGGCGACGGCCAGACGCCGCTGCATTTCGCCGGCACCGTGGAAATCGCAAAGTTCCTTTTGGATCAGGGAGCCGACATGGATGCACGGGACGTGGATCACGAATCCACTCCCGCCCAGCACATGATCCGCGACCGGCAGGAAATCGTCCGCTTCCTGGTCCAGCGTGGCTGCCAGTCGGACCTTCTGCTCGCCGCCGCCCTGGGGGATGCCGCACTCGTTCGTCACCATCTGGACGCCGATCCTGAATGCATCCATCTGCGGGTCAGCGATGAGCATTTTCCAAAGGTCCATCCCCGGTCCGGCGGAACGATCTACCAGTGGACGCTGGGCTGGCATGTCTCCGCGCACGACGTTGCCCGGCAGTTCGGCCATGTCGAGGTCTTCCGCCTGCTCATGGAGCGCAGTCCCGTCGAGGTGCAATTGATCGCTGCCTGTTGGGCAGGAGACGAACCGGCGGTGAAGTCCCTGCTTGCGGGCCACACCGGCCTCGTCGGCAGGCTGTCCGCGGAACATCTCCGTCAGGTCGCCCACGCTGCGCGGAACAATCAATCCGGGGCCGTCCGCGTGATGCTTGCGGCCGGGTTGCCGGTGGATGCCACCGGTCAGCATCGCGGCGCACCGCTGCACTGGGCCGCGTTTCACGGAAACGCGGAGATGGTCCGCGAAATTCTCCATTACCATCCGTCCCTCGAACTTTTGGATGCCGACTTTCACGCGACACCGCTCGGCTGGGCGATCCATGGTTCGGTCCATGGCTGGAATTGCCGGACAGGGGATTATCCCGCCGTGGTTGAGCTGCTGCTCAACGCCGGTGCGCAGCGGCCCAGGGAAGGGGGCGCCGGCAGCGAGGCCGTGCAGGAAGTCCTGCGCCGACACGGCAAATAGCCCGAGGGTTCCGCCGGGGACTTGTTCCTCCGTACGCCCCTGCCCAATTGAGGGCCCGCTTCGGTCTGACGTCTCAGGTCTCCGTCCCTCTCCGTCCTTCAATTTAACGCCCCTCGCCTTCCTTCATGACGGGGAGTTCGTGATCGAATTCTCACCGTTGCCGGATCCCGAAAACGTCCATGCCGATTAAAGCCCGCTCCAGGCGATGGACGACGGACCATGGATGACACAATAAATTTTGGTGGTTCCCAGTTGTTTCCGACTGCTGCAGAGATCGTCCAAAGTCATTCAGCCTCCTCCAGCGGTCGCGGGCTCCGAAGCGCCGCGGGACATTTCATCTGAGATCGCCCTGAGAAGCCTGGGTGGGACTTCGAATCCGACCCGAAATTGGCATTGACAAGGGGCGCACCGTTGTTCACCACAGCCGAGCTGGGGTGGTTTGGATCACAATCTCTCCCGCCCGGCGAAGCGAAAGGACCAAGCATGGCAGTGGAACTCGAGGCGGTTTTGGCCGCGTTGGCGGGCATTGAGCCGAAGGCTTTCTCTATCGCAGGCGTCTTTGCACTCGAGGCCGGACTGGACGACTCGGGTGCCGTCGTCGTGCGCATCTGGGCCGAGGATGCAGCGCCGGTGAAGGCCGCGCTCCGCGCCGGTCTGTTGCCCGATCAGCTCAGGACCGCGGAGGGGTCGGTGCCACTTCTTGTGGAGACCGGCCGCGTCGAGTTGTGGCAGGCGCACACCGCCCGCGAGCGGCCGATGCGCCCGGGGGCGTCGATTGGCCGTCAGGCCGCGCCACGCAATGCGGGCACTTATGGCGCGCGCGTGGTTGCGGGCGGCGCTCCGCGCGGGATCACCGCGGGTCATGTGCTCGGCCGGCGGAATTCGATCGTTACCCAGCCGGGCCGGAGGGACCAGGCGAATGCCCAACGGATTGGCACGGTTGCGGCGAATCCCTATCGAGTCGGTCCGGCTGGGCGGCGCCACGACGTCGCCCTCGTTGCTCCGGACAAGGCGGCCGACGTTGATCCCAGTCCGCACGACAGCCCGCAACCGTCTCCGGCGAATCCAGCGGTCGGCCTGCTCTTGGCGGGCGTGGTGGAGGCAGGGCCGGCCGGTCTCCCGCAACGGGTCTTGTATATGGATGTGGCGCATGCCTTGGCCCAAGTGGAGGCGGCAATGCCGCAGGCCGGCAGCGTGGCGCAGGCAGCTGTCAACGATCGTGTCGAAGGGTCTGGGCGGACCAGCGGGCCCATCCGCGCAACGGTGGCCGCGCGCGGCATCTTCGCGGCGCCGGGGGGCGCGCGATTTCCCGGCTTTTCATGTCGTCCGCCGGCCGGTGCCCGCGGCGACTCCGGGGCGGTCGTCACCCGGAAGACCGAGGGCCGTGGCAAGGTGCAGACGCCGCGGCGAGTGATTCGGAAGCCGGGATAACTTCCGCCTCGCCGCAGCAGGTCGGCTTGGTTCGGCAGGGCAGGTTCGGCCAGCGTCTTGTCAACCAGGGACTTGTCCTTCCGTGCGCCATGCTTGTTGTCGAAGTCCACCATGGCCCATTCGTCCGCCCGCACCTCGAAGCTTCAGCTGTAACGTGACCAAAGGATTTACGCTAGAAACGGCAGTTGAGAACAGGCTGCGCCGTAGCCGGCGATAATTGGAGCGGCTTGGCGGTGGGATGAATCGGTGTGAGGAGGCTCCGGGGCGCTGAGTCATCCGCTCGGGGCGCCGAGCAAGGCCTGCGGCCGCAGCCAAGGGGCCAAAATCCGCTCCCAGATGCGTTCCCAGCACGCTTGGGGGGTCAACGGCTCCGCAGTATGCTTCAGCCCGCTTAAGAACAGGCTCAGTCCGCTCAAGAGTCGCTGCGCCTGGGCCGCATCGCCATGGGTGCTGGTCAGCTGGATGGTCAGCTGGCGGCCGGACTCCACGACCCTCCCCACCGCACACAGCAGCAAGGGCCGGCTGCGCGCAGGCCACGAACAGGCTCCACCAGTTGTCCACCAGGGCCACGGTTCGGGCCGCCATCGGGCAGCGCAGCTGACGGTGAAAGCAGGTCTCGGCGGTTCCACGGACACTGTGACCTGGTCGGGGCCTTGATCCCCACCGTGCGTCCTTCTTCCGGGGGCCATGGGGCGGGTCGGGCATAAGGCTGGCGGGCTAGCCGAACACCCATCGGCACACGTGGACTGCCGCCAGAAGTCCGGCGGCATCGGCGATGAGCCCCGCCGCCAGGGCATGGCGGACCCGCCGGATGCCGACCGCGCCAAAATAGACGGCGATGACGTAGAACGTGGTCTCCGTGCTGCCAAAGAGGGTGCCGCCCATGCGGGCGGCAAGGCTGTCGGGACCGGCCTCCCGGATCAGATCGCCGAGGGCGGCGAGCGATCCACTGCCCGAGAGCGGTCGCATCAGGGCCAAGGGCAGCACGTCGGACGGAATGCCAAGCACGGCCAGGAAGGGGGCGGTCCATCGGCCCAGCAGTTCAAGCACGCCGGCCCCGCGCAGCATGCCAATCGCCACCAGCATGCCGACCAGATACGGGATGATGGTCACCGCGACCCCGAACCCTTCCCGTGCCCCCTCAATGAACACGTCATACACGACCACCCGTCTGAGGGCCGCGTACAGGGGAAAGAATGCAATCAAAAAGGGCACGGCGAGCACCGAGATTGCGTGGATGGCACGAGCCCCCGGCGACGTCCACGGCTCCGCACCCGGCGTGGTGATCAGCCGGTAGGCAAACCATCCGAACGCGGCGCCGAAGACACCCAGCACGAGGCACCCCGTGGCTCCAAGGGGGCGGAGGGATGCCGGGGTCTCCTTGGGGATCGGCGGAGTTATGGGTACCGGCGCCCCGCCACCTGCCGCAGGTTGCGCGACGGATGACAGCGTCTCCGGCAACCGGAACAGACGCCATCGTTCCATCCACTTCGCCGCCAGAAGTCCGGCTGCGGATGACACCGAGGTTGCGATCAGGGTCGTGCCCACGATGGCTGCGGGTTCCCTGGCGCCTGCGGCTGCAAACAGGGCGATGGCGGTCACCGGAAGCAGTTGTGGAGACCCGGTGTTGATGGCGAGAAAGGTGCACATGGCATTGGTGGCGGTGCCCGGGTGCGGGTTCAGGGTCTCCAGGTCTCGCATGGCCTTCAGGCCCAATGGCGTCGCTGCATTGGTCAGTCCGAGCATGTTGGCGGCGATGTTCAGCAGCATGGAACCCATGGCCGGATGCTCCATCGGGACGTCGGGAAACAGGCGGCGAAGCACCGGACGCAGCCCGCGGGCGAGCAGCGTGACCAAGCCCGCCCGTTCGGCGAGGCGCATCAGGCCCAGCCACAGGGACATGACGCCGATCAGTCCCAGGGACAGCGTGACGGCGGTCTCGGCGGCGCGGATGCCTGCGTCAGTGACCCCGGCCAGCCGCCCGGAGAAGCCGCCGACCAGCACGGCCGTGAGCAGCAGTCCAAGCCAGAGGACGTTCAGCACGCGGACCGGGGATTGGGGGGCTGCGGATCAGGATGGAAGCCCGTCATCGGCGAACCGCTTCACGAAGGCCGCGAATCCTTCCGCCTGGTGCCTCAGTCGCGCCACCAGTTCGGGGTCCTTAAGTCGGCCTTGTTCGTCCAGCTGCCCGCCGACGGCGGCGATGAACACCCGCTCGGGATACAGGTGGGCGTTGCGATAGCCAAACACGGCCTGAAGTTGTTCCACCGGGCGCAGGGCGCCCCACATTCCGGCGGCCACCCCGGTGAAGCATACCGGCTTCCGCTCGAAGCTTTCGGGGAACTTGAGGTGGTCAATGAAGTACTTCAGCACCCCGGGCATGCCACCGTTGTACTCAGGCGTCACCACGTGCAGTCCGGTGGCGGACACCACCGCATCGGCAAAGGGCTGGAAGCCTCGCGGTTTCGCGGCGTAGGCGGCCGGCTCGAAAAGCCCGGGTGGCAGGTCGGCGAGGTCGAGGACGCGGTGAGGGAAACCCAGTTCCGCGTACAGCGTGTCGAGATGGCTGACAATGTGCCGGGTGTTGCTTCCCGGACGATTGGTTCCCGAAATCAGCAGGATCATACACCGCGGATGCTGGGGCGGCCCCAAGGTGGTGGCAAGCCGTGGAGTGGCGGGGCCGGGGGCGTCCCGCCTCAATCCACCTGGCCGGTGATCACCAGTTGGTAGAACCGCCGTGGCGCGGTCAGCGGGTCCAGGAACAATGCGTTCTCGGCCGTGAACTTGACCGTGTGATTGGTCAACACCTGGAATGCGGCACCGGGCTCTGGAAATCCCCGCAATTCGTAGGCAAACCCGGGTTCCAATGCGTAGCGCAGTTCGAGGTCTGTCCCGGCGATGACCGGCGGCTCCAGGGACGGCTGGAACACCGCAGGCACGGTGAAGCCGATGACCAGGGCGGGACGTTGGGTCTGCGTGCCTTCCCGTGTCACCACGCGCTTTGCGGCTCCGGTGGTTGACTCCCCAAGGCTCTTGAGCATCCAGCCGTGATTGGCGCCCGGTTGATCCAGCCAGGACTGGACGTCCGCAATCAGGGCGTCGGTCGGGCCGAACGTGTAGGCCCCCGGACCGTCCCAGGCTGCGGTGGCGCCCGGGCTGGACTCAAAGTCGGTTCCCGCCGCTCCGCCGGGGCCGGCCCAATCCGCGATGCCGGACCGTCGGGATTGCCAGTTGGATTCCCCGGCCGATGCGGCGGATCCGTGGTTGGGGTTCGTCTTGGAACCTTCCGCCCAGTCCACGCGCATCCGATGCAGGGCCGCAATGTCTGCGGGCCCGGTCGAGGATTCGCGGGAGACCTGAAACCGCAGCGTGACGTTGGTGACCACGGCCCCTGCCGGCAGGCTGCCGGCCACATCAAACCGGAACAGCGCCCGCGCCACATGACCCGCCCGGGCGACCGGCCCGACGGGCACGGTCATCAATCCCCCATAGTTGTTTTGCGGATTCAGCGACAGCATGGCCGTGTCAGCATCCGGGGACAGGGTCAGAGTGTCGGCCTGAAGTCCCGCGGTCAGAAGCAGCGTCGGAACGCATCGGAACCACTGCATGCGGCAACCGTGGACCCGTCCAAGGATGGCCGCACGTCCAAATTCCGCGATGCGTGGCCCTGCCGCCCAGGTGGGATCGGACGCCGGAGGACCCGCAGACCGCGGATCGGGCTTGCCGCGGGGAGTTCCGAATTACAACCTGCCGGCATCACCATGAAATGGACGCCCCGCCTCGCCACCCTCTTGCTCACCCTGTTGCCTCTGGCTGCCGCCGACCTCAGCGGTCAACTCGGCCTGCAGACGTGGACCCTCCGGAACATGGACTTTGATCAGATGGTGGCGTTCGCGGTCCGGCACGGCATCACCAACCTCCAGGTCATCGGGAAGCACATTGACCCCGAATCGCCGCGTGAGGAGTACCTGAAGAAGAAGGAGGTGCTCGAGGCCAACGGATTGCGGGCCTACACCTTCGGCGTGGCCGGCACGTCCCTGGACAAGGAGAAGAATCGGAGGCTTTTCGAGTTCGCGAAGGACATGGGCATCTCCCTCATCATTGTGGAGCCCGGGGATTTCAAGATCCTCGACAACCTCGAAGAGTTGGCGCGCGAGTACGACATTCGTGTGGCCATCCACAATCACGGAATGCGCAGCCTTTATGGCAACCCGCTGGTGGTCCGTACGCTGCTGATGCACCGCGACCCGCGGATGGGTGTGTGCATGGACGCCGGCTGGATTACTTCCACCGGGATGCAGCCCGCCGCGGTGTTTCGCGATTACAAGGGACGGGTCTTCGATATTCATCTCAAGGACAAGAAGGTGGAGAAAACCCAGGGTGACGATGTGGCCATGGACACCCACATCGGTGAGGGGCAGGGGAACCTGATGGGTTTGCTCGAAGAGCTGCAGAAGTCCGGATGGAGCGGCATTCTCGCCATTGAGACCGATAGCAATGAATTTGCCCGGGACCCGGCCGAGTTTGTGTCGCGGGCCAAATCCTTTGTGGCCGGCGAGAATCGTTGACCGGCCGCCCGGCCTTGATTCTGCGCGGGCGGCCGCCACTTCAGGTGGCTCCGGCACTTCCGTCCGCCTGCGGCTCGACCAGCAGCTTGAGCATGTCGCCGGAAGGTGACGCGGCGAGGGCGATCGCTTCGGCGGCCTTCGCGAGGGGGAAGCGGTGCGAGATCAGCGGGCGGACATCCAACTGGCGGCCAAACACCAGTCGGGCCACGGTCCGCTGCAGTTGAACGTCTGCAGAATAGCTTCCCAGGATCCGTTGTTCGTCCACGCAGACCCGACCCAGGTCCACCGGTACGTCCGAACCCCGTACGGTGTGGCCAAAAACCAGCGTCGTGCCACCGCCCCGGACCAGGCGGTGCCCCTCGGCAAACGCCGGGTTGCTGGGGACGGTCAGGACCACCGCATCCAGGCCGCGTCCGCGCGTGATGCGAGGCACCACCCCGGCGGCCTCCTCGACTGACGCGAAGCACCGGACCGCTCCGAAGCGTCGGCCCAGGCGTGCCCGATGCGGCAGCGGATCACATCCCGTGACACCGGCGCCCGCCAGTGTCAGCAACCGGTTGAAGAGCAGTCCGATGGGTCCCTGGCCCACCACCAGCACCTCGTCACCGGGGTGGACGCCCAGCAGACGGACGCCCTTGAGCACCGTGTTGACCGGTTCCAGCATGGCCGCCTCGGCGAACGAATTTCGCCGTGGAATCCGAACGAGCCCGGGAATGCAAAAGGGGAGAACCCTGACATACTCCGAATAACCCCCACCGGCCGGTTCAAATCCGGCGGTTACTCCGGTTTTCAGATACGTGGGACACTGCGCGAACGCACGACGCTGGCAGAAGTGACAGTGTCCGCAGGGCACATGGTGGTGCATTGCCACCCGGTCGCGCTCTTGGAAACCCCGGACCCGGGCCCCGGCCCGGACAATGGTTCCCGCCATCTCGTGTCCGAATACGCGGG
Source organism: Verrucomicrobiia bacterium (assembly GCA_019634635.1). Taxonomy (NCBI): domain Bacteria; kingdom Pseudomonadati; phylum Verrucomicrobiota; class Verrucomicrobiia; species Verrucomicrobiia bacterium. The sequence continues at coordinate 8,543 of JAHCBB010000043.1, read as the reverse complement.
GGGGCGGCACGGTCCCCAGCCGGATCTTCTTGATGTCCGTGGGGCAAACCCCGCATGCCGCGACCCGGACCAGCACCTCGCCGGATGCAATCCGGGGCACCGGCAGCGATTCGACGCGCAGATCGTCCACCCCGCGATACACCAGCGCACGCATCCGGTCCGGCACCCGGTCCGGGGCGGTCCGGCGGTTCGCGTGCCGTCGCATGAGCGCTTCAATGGGAACGGGGATCCCGGGTGGCATGGATCCTTGGTGTGGGCGAGAGGACTTGAACCTCCACTCCGTGAGGAACCAGATCCTAAGTCTGGCGCGTCTGCCATTCCGCCACGCCCACGTTTGAAGGGAAACCGCAGGGAATCCGATTCCCGAACGGCCCGCAGACCCCGACGCTCAGTTCCCGGGTTCCGCGGTGGGGGCGGAGTACGGCGTCGGGCTGGCGTCGGGACCGCCATGCTTGTCGAAGGCGGAATCGTACCAGCTTGGCGGAATGGTGGGCCCACCCGAACTGCACCCGGTTGTGGCCACCGCAAGGATGGCGACGAGGCCGAGGACGATTTTGGCAAGGGGGAAGGAATTCATGGAGGGACAGGAAAATGTTGCGGGGTCAGTCCTACCGGAGCCCGGCCCGTGGGTCAACGCCGGCCCAAGCCACGGTGTTCAGGAGTGCCGAGGTATTCGTGGTAGCGCCCGGTGACGGCATCAATGTAGGCGCGCGTGGGTTAAAGTGACAGGTTCAAAGATCAAAGGTCGGCACGATGTTGGGATGATCGAGCCGGGCGCTGGCGCGGGCTTCGAGGCGAAACCGGTCGATCCGCGCGGCACCCGCCCAGTGGCCGACGAGGATCATTTTGAGCGCGACTTCGCGGTCAAGGCTGGCCTGCCGGGCGCGATAGACGACGCCCATGCCGCCGCGCGCGATCTCGGCGATGAGTTCGTAGTCGCCAATGGTTCGCCAGCGGTCGCGGAGAACCGGCCCGCCATCCTCCTCGTCGTAGCCCCGCAGACCGGACTCGAGCAGGCAAAGCTCGCACAACCCATCGACCCCGCCGGTGGACAACTTGCGGCCACAGGTTTCGCAGTGGGACTGGTCGGTTGTCGGCACGAGATTCCTCATGAGATGACAGTTTTCCGTCGGCCGGTTACAGCCACCGGTAGGGGTGGCGGCGCTTGGGTCGCCCCGTGCGCAGATGCGGCGACAGCAATCCCGCCCTGCCGCCGGCACCGCGCCCGGTCAGGCCTCCTGCCGCAGCACGTTGACGAGATGGCGCAACTCGTCCTCGACATCGCCGGCCGGCCCGACGGTGTCGGCCACTTCGCGGTGCAGCAGTTCCCGAAAGCGCTGGCGCAGGCGATGCACAGCCACCTTGACGGCGCCTGCATTCATGCCGAGCACGATGCCGGAATTCTGATAACTCGCGGCATCGCCCGGCCGGGCCAGGTAAACGCGCAGTCGGGCAAATTGATCCGCCCGCCCCGCGGCCGCCCACTCCTCCCGCAGGGCCTGCATCACGCGGGCGAGGAGCGCGTGCGCCCAGTCGCGGTCGAACAGCACCTCCGCATCCGGGCCGGCCGTGGCCGCCACCTGCAACCGCAGCTCCGCGCCGGCCAGCAACTGGTCGAGCGAAAGGATGTTCATCGCCCCGCCGCGCTTGGCGCGCTGGCTTCGGTGCCAGTTGTTGGCGAGGAAATGCCGGAGCGCGCCGAGGAGGAAGGCGCGAAACCGGCCGCGCTCGCGGACGACGGACTGAAGGGAGTTCCTGGCGAGCAGCGCGAAAAAAAATCATGCAGCAGATCCTGAGCGTCCGCCGGCGGATGACCGCACCGCCGCACAAAGCCATACAACGGCTGGCTGTACGCCCCATATAATGCGCCAAACGCCGACCGTGATTCCGCCGTCGCCGGGTCCGCCGCGGCCAGCACCACGCTCCAATGCGTGGTGGCAAACCGGCTGCCGTCGCCGGCCGATGCGCACGCGCTGGGTGCTGGCCTTCCCACACCGGCCTTTCTACCACCCATCAACCCGGCTGACGATCCATTTTTGCAGGCCCTGCAACCCGCAGCAAACGCAGGACCGACAGATTGATGCGACATCTCGAGACGCACCATCGGGCGTCATGCATCAAGCCAATGTGTCCTATAGCCGCAATCATCCGGGCGAATTGCTCGCCCGCGTTCGCGAGGGCGGGACGATTCTGATCGTGGATCGTCAACAGCCGGCGGCCCGTCCCGAGGCTGTCGGGGAGCACTCCGGTCAGGGCTGGCCCTGGCAGGAAGACCTGGTGCGTCGCGGATTGATCCGGCTCGCCCGCCATCGCTTGGACATGGAAGCGATGGACGACCTGCCCTGGCCGCAACGCCGGCGCGGCGGCGACATCGTGGCCTCGCTCCGGGCGGAGCGGGAGGAAGGTCGGTGAAGTTCCGGGATGCCTCCGCCATCGTGCCGCTGCTGGTCCGCCAGGCGCGAAGTCGCGACCCGCAGGAGATTCTCGGCGCCGACGCAACCCTGGTCTGCGGGTGGGGCACGCCTGTTGATTGCCGCTCCGCCCTCATGCGGTTGAGTCGCTGATATGGAGACACAAACCCGTACCGGACCACGCGCCCGCGACGAGATTCAGGACCGGGAGCATGCTTATCGAAACTGACATGTAATCGTCGTTCTCCTGTTCGGCTCAGAACTGAGCGACAGCCGCCCCGCCGTGATGACGCCTGTGACTCTCGACCACCGGAGCGCTTCGCCGAAGCCCCCGACTCTCGAACGGCGAAGCGGGGCGGCTGTTCGCTCCAGTGCCTTGTTGCTGCTCGGACCGCATCGTGTCCACCGGCTCGACCGGCTCCACCCCCACGAGCCCTCCGGCCTCCCGTGCCGCCCGAAAGACGTGGCCCATGCACGGCGGCAGGAATTGGGTTTCAAAGCCTCGCGGGGCGAGAATCTTGGTGGTTCGCATCCCCAAATCCGCCGATGCCCCGCCTTCCCGCAATCGGTTCCACTGCCCTTTGCTTCCGGACGTTCGAATCCCCGGAAGCCGGGCATGAAAACCTACCGGTCCCGCAACCCCCGCAAATCCCCGGTGTGGCAGTGCGTCCAGCGCCACCACGACACCTTCGTGGACCGTTATCCCGACGCCTATGAACCCCGCCTGGGCCCCCTGCGCCCCGTCGTCTCTGAGGTCTTCGGGAAGTTCCTTCAATGCGGCATTCTTGAGCGCGGCTTCGCCCGCGTCCGCTGCGACCACTGCGCCCTCGAATACCTCGTCGCCTTTTCCTGCAAGGGACGCTGGTTCTGCCCCTCCTGCCATCAACGCAAGGTCCTGCAGACCGCCGCCCATCTGGTGGATCACCTCCTGCTGCCCGTCCCCCACCGACACGTCGTCCTCGCCCTGCCCAAACTGCTGCGACCCCTCTTCCGCCGGGATCGCAACCTCCTCCGGCGCCTCTGTACCGTCGCTCAGCAAACGCTGACCCAACTCCTGCGCACCGCCCTCGGATTGCCTCGCGGGCGCCCCGCCTTCCTCCTCACCCTCCACACCTTCGGCGAGTACCTCGACTTCCACCCCCACATCCATGCTCTGATGGCCGATGGCCTCCTGGATTCTGAGGGCCAGTGGTACCCCGCTCCCGAGATCCCACACGGCATTCTGGAGTCCGTCTTTCGGGACCGGATCTTCACCGAACTCCTCCGGTTGCGTCGAATCTCCCCGCAACTGGTCGAGCGCATGCGCGGCTGGAAGCACACCGGATTCAACGTGGACGCCACCCGGAGCGTGCCCCCGGAAAATCGCGCCGAACGGGAGGCACTGTGCCAGTACATCCTGCGCAACCCCTTCTCCGCGGCCAAGATCACCCTGGAACAACCCGGGGACGTGGTGATCTACCGCTCGCGGCTCAATCCCAAGATCCACCGAAACTTCGAGGTCTTCGCCGCGGAGGACTTCCTGGCGGCGCTCTCGCAGCACATCCCCGACCGGGGTGCCCAGATGATCCGGTACTACGGGCTGTATTCGAACAAGAGCTGCGGCTGCCGGAGCCGCGCCAATCCAGCCGCGAAGGTGGCTTGGCCCAAGGGCTCCCCGCCACCGCCGGCCAAGCTGCCCGCCCGCAAGTGGCGGGACCTCATCCGGCAGGCGTGGCATACCGATCCCCTCCAATGCCCCGAATGCGGCAAGGCGATGCGCTTCATCGCCCTGATCGAAGAGCCCGTCGCCATCGAGAAAATCCTCCGCCATCTCAATCTCTGGTGTGGACCCGCCACCTTTGCTCCGGCCCGGTCCCCACCTCCACCGAGAGGGAGGGACGAGGAATCCGAGTCCCCATCGTCCGCCCCCTCCGGCGACGATCCCGCGCCTCTCCACGACGGCGAATTTCTGATCGAAACCTCCCCGATGCCGGACTACGAGAACGTCCTTACCGACTGAAGCCTGCTCAGCCGATGGACGCCGGTCTGCGAGCGACACGCTGGAATCGGGTGGTGTACTGGGATCCCCGCCCCCTCTGGCGACCTTCGACAGCCACCCGACCCGCTCCCGTCTCGGAAAATCTTAGCCGCGGGCGAAAATTGGCAGTTGACACCGCTCGAAGCGCGAGGTGGAGTGATCCTAAGTTCGGGGCAGTGGAACCAAATCTCCCTCTCCCGGCGAAGCGTCAAAACCAAACTCCTATCAGTTTAAATTGTGGGATTAAAGAACTGACTAACCTTAATTTTAAATGGTCAGCAGCTCCTACTATATATTATGTTGATTTATCAAAGGGGTCTCATTATTCTAGCTCAATTATATCGCTTTCTAAGTACGTAGGTGATAACAAACCAAAGTGGGAATTTAATGAAAGATCGATGCAAATTACGGCAGATTTAGCAAAGATACAGGATAGAACTGGGTTTAAAGATTATAGTCACTTTGCTAATGTTAGACAAAAAGATAGTGAGTTCTATATATTTGATACTGAAAAAAACAGCTTTGAACACGCCAAGTATCCTGCGATTCCGAAATATACAGGTAACATTTCAATGTATGGGGTAATTTCATTTTCACCTTTAGTTGACGTCTTAGGCGATGAAGGTATAATATCGCTTATAAATCAATACTTTTGAATAATTTGTATAATGCACAGAGATCGTTTCAAATAAAAAGATAGAAAGATTACAAACCTGCTTCTTATTACAACCCGTTATGCTAATTAGTCGACTTTTTGGGAAGACCCAATCTCCCGGCGAAGCGTCAAAACCAAACTCCTATCAGTAGCAAGGGCTACGAGGTCTTTTATCAGGAGTTTCACGGCGGCCACGACTACGCCATCTGGCGGGGCACCCTCGCGGATGGACTGATTCTGTTGCAGTGACACCCCGAGAGACGAACGCATGAACCTTCCATCCGCCGCCACGCTCACCTTCCTGGTGCTGACCTTGCTCACCGGCTGCACCTCAAGCGGTCCCGCATCGTCCAGCAGGGAACCGCGGCCACGTCGTCAGTACGACGTGGCCGAGTTCATGAACACCACCCGCCTCTACGGGGTGTCCTTCTTCGCCGACGGGAAGCGCCTGCTGGGCTCCTCGGACGAAAGCGGGGTCTTCAATGCCTTCGCGTTCAGTGTCACCGACGGCTCTCGGACCCAGCTCACTTTCTCCGTTCAGGATCCGGTTCGGGTGGTTTCCCCCTTCCCTGCCGACGATCGATTCCTTTTTCTTCGGGATTCGGGAGGTGATGAGAACCACCACCTCTATGTCTGCGAGACCGACGGATCGGAGCGGGATCTCACGCCGATTCCAGGTGTGAAAGCGGTCTTTGCGGGGTGGCGCCGGGACGGTGAGGCGTTCTTCGTCCGTTTGAACGAGAGAAACCGACAGTTCCACGATCTGTATGAATTCAGCGCCCGGGAATACGGGCGGCGAATGATCTTCAAGGACGAGGTCGGGTATGGATTTGGACCCATCTCGGAAGACGGCGAGTGGCTATCGATGATCACCATCCGCTCCTACTCCGAAGCAGGCATGCATCTGCTGCATTTGCCGACTGGCGAAATGCGGCACCTCTCGGAAACACCCGAGACAACAGGGTATCCACAGTGTTTCGATCCAGCGGGAAAATGGCTCTATTACGTGAGCCACGGTGGATCGGATTTCCTGAGGGCGCGTCGGTATCATCTCCGGTCGGGCCGCCATGAAGACGTGGAAAAGGCCTCCTGGGACGTGCAGTGGGTTCAGTTTTTACCGGGAGGAAGGTATCGCTGTTCGGGGATCAACGAGGACGGTCGGACGGTGGTCCGCATGGTGGAGACCGCGACCGGACGCACCGTCCATTGGCCAAAACTGCCGGCGGGCGAGATGAACAACATCGCTTTCTCCCGGAGCGAGGACCGGATGGCTTTCCTTCTCGATGGCGCCCGTTCGCCGAGCGATCTGTGGCAGATCGACCTGGCCACGAATACGGCGAAGGCGTTGAGCCGAAACCTGAGTCCTTCGGTGGATCCCGACGACCTGGTGGAGGTCGAGGTGGTCCGGTTCAAGGCCTCCGACGGACTGGTTATTCCGAATATGCTTTGGCGGCCGCACCAGGCATCGCCGAAGAAGCGCGCCCCTGCAGTGGTGCTGCTCAACGGAGGTCCCGGTGGACAGTGGCGTCAGGGCTATTTCTCGCTGTCTCAATTCCTCGCCAACCACGGGTACGTGGTGCTGGGGGTGAACATCCGGGGAAGCAGCGGGTACGGCCGAGCCTTCAACAGGGCCGATGACCGCCGCCATGCCGAGGAACCCCTTCGAGACGTCGTGGAGGCAAAGGCTTGGCTGATCCGCCAGCCCTACGTGGACACTGGCCGGGTTGCGGTGGTAGGCGGGAGCTACGGAGGGTACATGACGCTGGCCGCGCTGACGTTCCATCCCGAGGTCTTTGATGCCGGAGTGGACGTGTTCGGTCCCTCCAACTGGATCCGCACCCTGGAGAGCATGCCACCCTATTGGGAGGCGGTCCGTGAGGCGGCGTATCATGAGATGGGGCATCCGGAAAAGGATCGTGAGCGGCTCAAGGCCATGTCTCCTCTCTTCCACGCAAGCCGCATCAGGAAACCACTCCTGGTCATTCAAGGAGCCAATGATCCCCGTGTCGTCAGGGCAGAGTCCGATGAGATCGTGGAAGCAGTCCGGAAGAATGGGGTGACGGTCGAGTACTTGGTATTCCCCGACGAAGGACACGGCTTTTCGAAGCGCGTCAATGAGGTGGCCGCCTGGCAAAGAATTCTCAAGTTCCTCGACCGCGAACTGCACCTCGAACCCTAAACCACCTTGAACAGCACTCCGGTTCCATCGCGGGCAACTCCCGCGTTAATAGCCAATTTCATCAACGATCGAGGCCTTTCATGCGTCATGGCGGCATGGTGGCTAGCCACGGGACTTCCGTCCGTCGCTGAGAACTCTTGGGAGGATCCTTGGCGATTGGATCCCCGAATCCGACCCGTCGCCCAGTCGATCCACCTGGGCTTGAATCCGGCCTCCAACACCTACACAGGCTTCACCCGCGTCGAACTGGAGTTTGTCGTTCCGACGAATCGCTTTCGATTCCACGCGCGTTCCATGGACTTGGGACCCGCCTCGCTCAACGGAGGGAACCTCACGCTGACAGTGTCAACCAATCCGGCAGGTTGGGTGACGGCGCAGGCCGACAGCCTGATTCCGACCGGCGTTCACACGTTTGAGTGCTCGTTCACCAACAACTTCAACCGGGATGGCGCCGGGCTGTACAAGACGATCAGCGGGGGGAAGAACTATCTGGTTACGCAGTTCGAACCCATGGACGCGCGTCAGGCGTTCCCTTGCTGGGATGAACCTGGTTTCAAGATTCCCTGGCGAATCACCGTCACCGCGCCCGAGGGACTCGTGGTCGTGGGGAACATGCCGATAGCCAACACGGTGTCCCGGGATGGAACCACCACCCATGAGTTCGGGCGCACACCGCCAATGCCCTCCTACCTCGTGGCCCTCGCGGTCGGGCCATTCGAGACCGTGGACATCCCGGGGCAATCCGTACCTGGACGCCTCGTGACGCCCTCGGGACAGGCACGACTGGCGGAGATGGCCCGCGGGTATGCGCCCCCCCTCCTGGCCGCCCTGGAGCGGTACTTCGGCATCCCGCATCCCTATCCCAAGCTCGATCATCTCGCCGTGCCTGCGTTCGCCTCCGGCGCCATGGAGAACGTGGGAGCGATCACCTACCGTGAAGGACTGCTTCTCTTGGACGAGAAGCACGCGGCGATTGAACAGCGGCGACTCCTGGTCCTCATCGTCACCCATGAGATGGCACACCAGTGGTTCGGGAACCTGGTGACCATGAGGTGGTGGGAGGATCTCTGGCTGAATGAAGCGTTCGCCAGCTGGGCGGCCTTCAAGATCGGGCGACAGTTGTATCCCGACCTTCGCTTCGACCTCATGGAATACGAGTCCGGGGCGTCCGCCCGCGCCGTGGATAGCCAGCCCTCCGTGAAGGCGATTCTCCCGGCGAAGCGTCAAAACCAAACTCCTATCAGTAACTTGGGAGGCGTCCCCGAACTGTTGTCCTGTCCC
>JAHCBB010000042.1 GCA_019634635.1 Verrucomicrobiia bacterium | reverse complement strand
TAATTAAACCGTAATCAATTCGCCAGTCGTACTCACAAGTCGTTGATAGCGTTGGTGCCGGTGGAGGGACTCGAACCCCCACGCCCTTGCGGGCAACAGATTTTGAGTCTATCGCGTCTGCCATTTCGCCACACCGGCACGGTCCGACGGAAACGCGGCCGCTGGTATGGGCCAGCCGGCCGGAGATTCAAGTGTCAAATGGCCACGCCCATGGCATTCGACCGCTTCAGGAAGCTGGAACGTCTCCCACCGCACCTGCACATGGCCGCGGCAGACGGCGACGGCCGCGATGCGGGGATGCTTCGCGCCACGGAACCGGAACCCGGGATTACCGCAGGCGCCAGACGATGCGCGCCTTGTTCAGATCGTAGGGCGACATCTCCATCTTGACCCGGTCCCCCACGGTCAGACGCACGAAGCGCTTGCGCATCTTGCCGCAAATGGTGGCCAGCACGATGTGCTTGTTCGCCAGCTCCACGCGAAACATGGTGCCGGGCAGCACGGCATGAACGCAGCCCTCAATCTCGATCGGTTCTTCTTTCATTAAAATCAACGTTCGGTTCCCGAGGGTGCAGCCGGATTCAGACGATTCCGGGACGGCACCCGCACCCTCCGGAAAGGGGCGGACTCCCAACCAGCGTCCTGCCGTCAATGAGACGGACGCCGGATTGAAGATCCTGCGGGACCTGTGAACATCCCCGATTCGCCCTCCCGTGGCAACGTCGGTTCAGGGTTTTTTTCCTGCCCTGAGAGCTGAGCGGGACAAAGGCCACACTCAATTCGTCAGGCCGGGCGGCCTCCCCATCCACCGTGCGCGCAACTGCCCGTCGGGTCTGTGGGGACTCCATGCGCGGTTCAGGGGGACCTCCGCCCCATCGAAAATGGACCTGATGGGCGCGACGAGGCACCACTGGCGGGTTCCTTGAGCACTGTTTTCCAGATTCACCGTCCCAATCACAAGTCCTACCGACGGGTCGAAATCGTCTGCCCGAGCGTCACCGGAGCGCGAAAAAACCCGGCCACCACAACGGGCGAGCCGGGCTGTCCCGCGAAACGCGTCCTTACGCTTCGCGGGGTACGGAACCGGACTTGGGCCGCGGGTCCGCCCCGCGGCCCATTGAGGGCGCCTGGCGCTTTACTTCAGGACGGCCTGGTGGAACTCGTACCAGTCGTCGAGATTGTTCAGATTGATGGCGTCGGGCAGCACGCCGCCGTCGTCGGCAAGCCCGTTGGCCGAGAGGATCCCTTTGCGGGTCTCGTCGGAGTGCACGTAGCCCGCGATGGCCAGGTTGGACTTGTGAACGTTGGCCTTCGTGAGGTTGACCCCGGGCTGCGATTTGACCCAGGCCTCGAACTGCGGGTAGGTCGGCTTCTGCTCGGAGATGAACTTCTTGACCGCGTCGGCGTTCAACCCGAGCGCGCTGATCACCATCATGTCATAGCCCTGCCCGATGCCGGGATAGCCCGGAGCCAGTTTGCCCCGCGCCTCAAGGGAGACTTTCTGCCACAATCGCGGCAGGTGGAGGATGCCCAAGGGACCGGCAACGCCGGAGCTGATCAGGGGAACGTAGGATTCACTCATGGAATGACGTAAAATGCGTTGGATTGACGAGCCGCCAGAGTAGGCGCGGGGTCGCTGCGATCAACGGTTTTTTCCGGACTTCACAGGCCCGTGGTCCCCGGGCGCACAGCCCCCTCAAGACTGAGGGCTCCGTCGCCTGCTGGTCCCAAGGCGGCCTCGCGGGAATCTTTGAACGCCCCGCCGGATCGCGCGTCGAATGGCGCGATGGTTCATCCGGCAACCTCCAAGTGTTGGCAGAGGGGTCCTGCTGCGGCAGGGGAGGATTGCCGGAAATCGTTGGTGCTGCCGCAGAACTGAGCGTGCCGGTGAGCGCGTGTGGGACCCCATCACCCGGGGAGCCGGTCTTCGGACCGGCTCCCCTTTGCATTGTCCCGGCGGGTCGCCGGGGGCCCATCCTCACGCGATGAAACCTTCAGGTTTCGGCGCAAACGGGTCCGGGCATTCGAGGGATCCCTCCTCCCTGAAGGTTTGGAGGACTCGACGGCGGACCGCGGCGTCCGCATCGTCACTTGGTGCGTCCCCTGTGGAGAATCCTGACCGCAGCTGCCGCCATCGCCACGCTCGCCGTGGCGGCGGGAGCGGCCCCGTCGGTCACGCAGATTCATCCGCTCCGGGTGCCGCCCGGCGATCACCAGCCCGGGTTCACCAGCATCCCGGCGGCGACGGCCGGCATCCAGTTCACCAACCGCGTCCCGGCGGAACGTTACCTCACCAACCAGATCTACCTCAACGGCTCCGGGGTGGCTCTTGGGGACCTCGACGGTGATGGTCTGCCCGAGATCTTTCTCGCCGCTCCGGAAGGACGAAGCGCGCTGTTTCGAAACGGCGGGGACTGGACCTTTGTCAACGTCACGGAATCGGCCTTTCCGGCGGGGGGAATGGATGGGGATGCCACCGGCGCGGTGTTTGCGGACCTTGATGGCGACGGCGACCTGGACCTCGTCGTCAACACGGTCGGCCAGGGCACGCGGGTGTGGTGGAACACGGGTCGGGGTCGCTTTGCGGCGGGTCCGGTGCTCAACCCGGGACGAGCCGGCATGAGCCTCGCTTTGGCGGATGCCGATGGCGACGGGGATCTGGACCTCTATGTCGCGAATTACCGCGTGCACAGCATCCGGGACGACCCCGCCGGCAAGTTCACCGTGCGGACCGAGGATGGCCGTCCCCGGGTGGTGGCGTACAACGGCCGGCCCACATCCGAACCCGACCTCGTCGGCCGCTTCTACGTCACACCCTCCGGCGTGAAGGAGAACGGGGAACCCGACGTGTTGTACCTGAATGACGGCAAAGGCGGATTCACACCGGTCTCGTGGACTTCAGGCAGTTTTCTCGACGCCAACGGCGTGACGCTGGCCTCGGTGCCTCACGACTGGGGCTTGAGCGTGCTGTTCCGCGATCTCAACGGCGATGGGCGTCCGGATCTGTTCGTCGCCAATGATTTCGAATCTCCCGACCGCTTCTGGATCAACGAGACGGTCCGGGGCGGCCCCCTGCGGTTCCGCGCGGCAGGACCCGAGGTGCTCCGGCACCTGGCCGCCTTCGCGATGGGGGCGGACGCCGCCGACATCAACCGGGACGGGGTGGATGATCTGTTCGTCCTCGACATGCTGAGTCGCGACCGCCGCGAGCGCCATGTCCAGACCGACGGACTGCCGACGACCCCGACCGAGCCGGTGTCGTACCGCGACGTGCTCCAGTTCTCCGCCAATGCCCTGTATCTCGGCCGCGGGGATGGCACGTTTGCCGAACTGGCCCGACTCGCGGGGCTGGCCGCCAGCGAGTGGTCGTGGACCCCGGTGTTCTTGGATGTGGACCTGGATGGTTACGAGGACCTGCTGATCTCCAACGGCCACGAGCTGGAGATGATGGACGCCGACGCTGCGGAACGATCGGAACAGCTCCGCAGCCAGCGACGGATGACCCCGCGTGAACTGCTGGAGCTGCGACGGATGTTCCGCCGCTTTGACAGTCCCAATGCCGCGTTCCGCAATCGCGGCAACCTGACCTTCGAAGACGTCTCCTCCCGCTGGGGATTCGACGCCCGCAACGTGACGCACGGCATGGCCCTGGCGGACCTCGACGGCGACGGGGATCTGGATGTGGTGCAGAACAATCTCAACGCCCCTCCAGCCCTCCTGCGCAATGAAGCCACGGCGCCCAGACTGGCGGTGCGCGCCCGCGCGGCGGGCGGCAACACCGCAGGCATCGGGACGCGGATCCGGGTGGAGGGCGGCCCGGTGGCGGAACAATCCCAGGTGCTCATGTCCGGTGGCCGCTACCTCAGCGGCGACGAGGCGGTCCGGGTGTTCGCCGCCGGCATGGCGTCCCGGCTCACCGTGGAAGTCACCTGGCCGTCGGGGCGGCGGACACGGCTCGCCAACGTGCCCGCAAACTCCCGGGTCGAGGTGGTGGAGGGCCCGGACGCCACCGAGGTGCCGGCGCCAGAGCCGGCTGGGCCGCCCCGGTTCCGTGACGCCTCCCGGCAGTTGCACCACGAATCGGTGGTGACGCCCTTCAATGATTTCGAGCGCCAGCCGCTGCTTCCCTGGAGTCTCGCCCATCCGGGACCGGGAGCGACCTGGGCGGACCTGGACGGGGACGGGCGGGACGACCTCCTGCTCGGCACCGGCGCCGGGGGCGCGCCGGCGGGATTCCACAACACGTCCACCGGATTCGTGCCGATGACAAACGCGGTGCTCACCCGGCCGGTCGGCCGCGACCTGACCACCCTGCTGGTGTCGGGCCGGATGGTGGTGGCCGGCTCCAGCAACTACCGGGATGGGCGGACCAACGGCGGGGCGCTGCGGGCGATGGATCTCGACCGCAATGCCAGCGGCGAGAGCGTGCTGGGACCGGACTTCGCCGTGGGACCGCTGGCGCAGGCGGACGTGGACGGAGACGGGGTGCCGGACCTGTTCATCGGTGGCCGCGCCGTGGCCGGCAGGTATCCGGAGCCGGCACCCTCATTGCTGCTCCGCATGGACGGCGGCCGGCTGACGGTGGTGCAGCGGTTCGAGCGCCTCGGCCTGATCAACAGTGCCGTGTTTTCCGACCTGGATGCCGACGGGGATCCCGACTTGGTTATGGCCGCCGAATGGGGACCGTTGCGGGTGTTCCGCAACGAGAACGGACGGTTGGATCCCTGGAATCCCGAAGTGACCGGAGCGGGACTGCCTCCCGAAATCCGCCGTCTCGAGGATCTGACCGGTTGGTGGACCTCGGTGGCGTCCGGCGACCTGGATGGCGATGGACGCATGGATCTGGTCGCCGGCAACCGCGGATGGAACTGGTTTCCCGTGCCCAAGGCGCCCGCGGACGACTTCGGCTGGACACGGGACAACGTCCGCCGGGTGACGTTCGGGGACTTCGATGGCAACGGACTTGTGGAGTTGATCGAGAGCTGTCGCATTGGCGACCGGCAATTCCCGCTGCGCCGGGCGGACACCCTCTTCGCGGTGATGCCGCAGCTCCGGGATGCCTTCCCGACCCGAGGGGCATTCGGCGCCGCTGATCTTGATCAAGTGCTGGCGGCCATTAAGGCACCCTTGCCACCGGAGTTCCTGGAGGCCCGATGGTTTGCGACGACCGTGTTGCTCAACCGGGGCGATCAGTTCGAGGTGGTGCCGCTGCCGCGGGAAGCCCAATGGTCGCCAGTGACCGGGGTGGCGCTGCTGGATGCGGATGGCGACGGACACCTGGATGTCGTGCTGGCCCAGAACTTTTATCCCGGCCGGCCGGATGAGGGCCGTCAGGATGCGGGACGCGGCCTGCTGCTGCTGGGCGACGGGCGGGGGCGGTTGCGTCCGGTCCCCGCCTCCGAAAGCGGGCTGGACGCATGGGGAGACGCCCGGGCGGTCGCCGTGGCCGACTATGACCTCGATGGCAGGCCCGACGTGGTCATCACCCAGAACGCCGGTGCCACCCGCCTGTATCGGAACGAGTCCGGGCGCCCGGGGATCCGGGTGCAACTGAAGGGCGGTCCGGCCAATCCCACGGCGATCGGCGCCGCGATGCGGCTGCTGACGGCCGGGGCGCCGGGTCCGGTACAGGAGGTGCAGGCGGGAAGTGGCTGGCAGTCGGTGGACAGTCCGGCCCGGGTGCTGACGGCATCCGCGCCGCCCACGGCGATCGAGGTGCGATGGCCCGGAGGACGCGTGACACGGTCTCCGGTCCCGTCCGGGGCGACACGCGTGCGAATTTCACCCGACGGCTCCCTGGAGGCGGCGCCATGAGGCCTTGGCCTTGGATCCGGGGCTGGATCTTCGCGGGACTTCTCGGAGCGGTCGCCGCGGCGGCGGCTCCCTTGGAGTGGGTCTCCCTCGGGACGAACCGTTACGCGCGCGTGACCCCGGAAGGAACTGGCGAGGCGGGATTCACGCGGATGCCTGCGGCGGCGCTGGGCATCACGTTCACCAACCGGGTGGCCGACGACCGGTCGCTCACCAACCGCAATCTCCTTTCCGGATCCGGCGTGGCGCTGGGCGATGTGGATGGCGACGGCTGGTGCGACCTGATGTTCGTCGGGCTGGACGTCGCGCCGCAACTGGTGCGGAATCTTGGCGAATGGCGGTTTGAGGACATCACCACCGCGGCGTTCCCCGGAGTGGATTTCCGGCTGCCCTCGGGCGCCTTCGACCACACGGGGGTGACCTTTGCCGACGTGGATGGCGACGGGGACATGGACCTGCTGCTCAACGCCCTGGGCGGGGGCACTCGACTGTTTCTCAACGACGGACGTGGACGGTTCACCGAGGCGACCGACGCTGCGGGACTGCGGACACGCCGTGGGGCGACTTCCATGGCCCTGGCGGACGTGGATGGCGATGGGGATCTCGATCTCTACGTCGCCCATTTTCGACCCACGACCATTCTCGACCAACCGACGGCGAAGTTCACGCTGCGTCAGGAGGGCGGCCAGGCGGTGGTCACCGCCTTGAACGGCCGTCCCACCACGGACCCCGATCTGGCCAACCGCTTCGAACTCGGCGCCACAGGCGAGGTGATCGAGTTTGGGGAGCCCGATGCCCTTTGGATCAACGACGGCACCGGTCGCTTCATTGAGGCGCGATGGACCGACGGGACCTTCCTGGACGAGGACGGGCGGCCCCTGGCGGCGGCGCCCCGGGACTGGGGCCTGGCGGCGCGCTTCGGAGACGTCAACGGCGATGGGCGTCCCGATCTGTACGTCTGCAACGACCTGCACACCCCGGACCGCTTCTGGCTGAATGCGTCATCGGGCGGGCGGGTGGTCTTCCGGGCCATCCCGAGGACGGCCCTGCGGAGCAACAGCATGTTCTCGATGGGCGTGGATTTCGGGGACCTCGACCGGGACGGGCATGTGGACCTCTTCACCGTGGACATGCTGGCGCGCGATCGCGCCGCACGGGCCCGGGCGTTGGCCGCGATGATGCCGCAGTTTCGTCCGCCGGGCCTGTTCGAGGACCGGGTGCAATTGCAGCGCAACGCGCTCCAATGGAACCGCGGCGACACCACCTTTGCCGAGATCGCCTTCTTTGCCGGGGTGGAGAGCAGCGACTGGTCGTGGGGACCCCTCTTCCTCGACGTGGATCTGGACGGCTACGAGGACATCCTCGTCACCAACGGGCAGTGGCGCGACTTTCAGGACAGCGACGGCGGCGAACGGATCGCGTCCGCACAGCGCGGGGGACGGACGCTGAGCCCGGCGGACATTGCGCGGCTGGTGCGCACCCTTCCCCGGCTGAACACGCCCAACGCCCTCTTTCGAAACCTCACCGGTGAACGGCGCCGGATGGCGGGGCCGGGTGTCGCGGTCATTCCCGCCTTCCACGAAATGGCCGCGGCCTGGGGATTTGACACGCCCGGGGTTTCCCAGGGATCGGCGCTTGCGGATCTGGATCTTGATGGCGATGCGGACGTGGTGCTCAACAACCTGTACGACGCCCCCGGGATCTATCGAAACAACAGCGCGGCGCCCCGCCTCGCGGTGCGGCTCCGCAGTTCCGGCCCCAACACCCGCGGCATCGGCGCCCGGGTGATCGTCCGACCCCATGCCGATGAACCCGCCACTGCGCTGGCACCGCAACGGCGCGAAATGATCGCCGGCGGACGCTACCTCAGTGGCGACGACGCGGTGGTGACCCTTGCGGCATCGGACGCCCGGGAGCTGCGGGTCGAGGTGGCCTGGCCGTCCGGTGCCCGCAGCGACGTCGGTCCGCTGCCTCCGGATTCCCTCGTCGAGATTCACGAACCGCGGTCCGGGAGCCCCGGCGGTCCGGAGCCTGCGCCACCGCTTCCGGAGCCCCTGTTCACCGACGTTTCCGACCGCCTGGGCCATGTCCACTTCGAGGAACCGGCCGACGACTTCGCCCGGCAGCCGCTGTTGCCATACCGCCTGAGTCAACTCGGGCCCGGTGTGGCCTGGACCGACCTCAACCGGGACGGACATGACGATCTGGTGATCGGGTCCGGGCGTGGCGGCCGGGTGGCCGTCTTCACCAACAACGGCGCCGGAGGGTTCCAGCGGCTTGAGGAACCGATGTTCCAGAGACCGGTGGCCCGTGACACGACGACCCTGCTGCCGATCGGCGGCTTCCTGCTGGCCGGGTCGAGCAATTGGGAGGACGGGCAGACCAACGGCGGGGCGCTGCGGCTGTACGACCTTGCGGCCGGGCGCAGCGGCGAAGCGGTGCTCGGGGTGCCGTTCAGCGTGGGCCCTCTGGCCGCAGCCGATGTGGATGGGGATGGCGAACTGGAGATCTTTGTGGGTGGGCGCGCGATGCCGGGCCGGTGGCCCGAGCCGGCGCCGTCGTTGCTGCTCAAGAGCTCGGGGGGACGGCTGATGATCCATCGCCGGTTCGAGGCGCTCGGTGCCATCAGCGGTGCCTGCTTCACCGACCTCGACGGCGACGGCCTGCCCGAACTCGCCGTCGCGGGCCATTGGGGCCCGCTCCGGATCTTTCGAAATCAGCGGGGCGCGTTCACCGAATGGAATCCCACGGTGCGGCTGGGCGGACGCTCCTGGTTGCTGGAGCAGTTCACCGGGCTTTGGAACAGCATCACGGCGGTGGATGCCGACGGCGACGGCCACCTGGATCTGGTGGCCGGCAACTGGGGTTGGAACAGCCGATACGCCGGGGCGCCCGCCGGCCCGCCGGAACCTGCGGGGGTCCGCCGCCTCTACTTTGGCGACCTGGAGGGGCTGGGCCTCGCGGACCTGATCGAAGTGATCCCGCAAGGGGACCGTGAATGGCCGGGACGCGAGTATCCGGTCTGGGCGATGGCCTACCCATGGCTGCGTGCCGCGGTGCCGACCTACACCGCGTTCTCCGAAATGACGGTGCCGGAAATTTTTGGCGGGCGACTGCAGCGCACGACGCGCATGGAGATCCGCTGGCTGGCGACGACGTTGTTCCTGAATCGTGGGGACCATTTCGAGGCCCGGGCCCTTCCAGACGCCGCGCAACTGGCGCCGGTGTTTGGTTTGGTGGTTTTGGACGCCGATGGCGACGGTGCGGAGGACCTCGTCGTTGCGGAGAACTGGTTCGACCAAGATCCGCTCACGGCGCGCAATGACGCGGGACGGGGTCTCTGGCTTCGGGGGGATGGCCGGGGTGGCTTCACCCCGGTGCCCCTGAGCGGCCTTGCGGCGTACGGCCAGCAGCGGGGTGCAGCAGTAGCCGACTTTGATGGCGACGGACGACCCGACGTGGTGCTCACCCAGAACGGTGCCGCCACCCGGCTCTTCCGAAACACCAGAGGGCGCCCCGGGCTTCGCGTCCGACTGGAGGGTACGGGGGCCAATGCCGCCGGCATCGGTGCCGCGCTGCGGATCCTTTCCGGAGAGACCGCAGGGCCGCGTCGCGAACTGCGCCTGGGCGACGGTTATTGGAGTGCCGACAGTCCGGTCACCGTGCTCGCCCTCCCCGAAGGCAACCTCACGCTGGAGGTCCGCTGGCCCGGCGGTCAAACCACCCGCAGCGCCGTCCCTCCCGGGACCCGCGAGATATTGGTGCGGGCCGACGGCTCGGTCCGCACCACCGGCACAGGGCGCTGAAATCCGCCGGCGACCGGGATCCACGTCCTGCCGCGCCCCGGTCATCGTCATCTGGCCGCCCGCCACGGCACCCAACAGTAGGAGGGACGAATCCGTCCCGAGTTCTCGCCACCTCAGCGGTGTTTTTTCCTTGCATCTCCCATGGGAAAGCATCCTATCGCATCCTCCGAGCCGTAAGCATGGCTAAACCCAAAGATTAGGACACAACAGACTTTACGACCATGGACCACGCCGACATGTCCAAGCGACTCGGGACAAGCGTCCTGCAATGTCGCACTCTCGCCACGATTCTCTGGTTGCTGGCTGGTCTCCATCCACTTCATTCCCAAACCGTCGTTGACTACTGGGTAGCGCCTGTCAGCAAGGGTTCAGGAAACGGGACCGACGAGAACAACGCCGCTCTCTTCAATCAGGCAAACCAAGCCAATCTGAAGGCCCGGTTGGAGGACGCCACCACCTATCCAAACTTGAGAGTCCGATTTCTCGGGGAGGTGGATGGAATTCCTGGTCGCTACGGAGTTTCGACCTACTTGCTGATCAACGGCGATCCGGATGGGACGCCGTACGCTCAGAGGAAGCGGAGAGTTGCCCTCGTGGGTGAAACCCGAAATGGAAAGAGGGCACGCCTGTTTCTCACTCCATATGCCGAAAGCGCGAACTGGGCCACCACCGGGTCTGGGGGGGGCCCGACGCACCGCCTGATCGTCTCGGGCTCGATCGCCGGGAAGCGCTACTATCTGAAGCAGTTCCGCATTGAATCGCTGGATCTCGATGGAAACTTCTTGAACATGGGCGCCTGGAGTTCTGAAGCAAATGCGACCGGCTACACGAGTGCCGCAATTGACATCATGGCGGAGTCCGGGTTGATCAAGGATGTCCGAATTCGAAACTTTGGGTCCGTCGGCAACGTCCCATCAAACCCCATTCATGCATTTCGAACCGCCGGCATCGAGGCGTTCCCCGTCAGCATCAGGACCTTTCCAGAACCCAATCAGGAAAAGATCGGATCGGCCCCCTACGACTATCCCTGGATCATGGAGGATTCGGAGATCTCGGATTTCCACAGCGTTCACAAAGGGTACGGCAGCATGATCATCGCCAACTGCTATCAGCCGCTTGGCAACCGGGGCGCACAGGATGCCACGACCATCGTCATTCGGCGATGTCAGATCCGCACGGGCAAGGATTCCATTGCCTTCGGGGTCGCGGGGAAGAAGCCGGAAGATCTCGACAATACTGCCGGACTCGTCGGCGGGATCGCCGGGCAGGTTCTCTTTCAGGACAATATTGTTCTGGGGGTTGGTACGGGTTTCAATGGCGACACCGGATATCTGGGCCCCTTCCGCTTCATCAACAACGCGTTTATTGACATTCAAAACTGGGCGAACATCGGCGTGGCGGATGCAGGGAAAGGAGCCGTACCCAATATTTTCTACTGGCACGAGAAATACCTGTTCGAGGACAATCTGGTCCGGCTCCGCGGCAAGCGAATCCATAAGTCATGGTCAGATACCTGCCTGAGTGACTTTCCCAATGTCGCTTCGGATCCCGATCCCGCGCTCGGACGATACCTCGAACCCACCGAGAATCTGTGCGCTGGCATCATCTTTCATGGTTTTGCCGGGAGCATCACCTTCAAACGGAACGACTTCACAACCTGGCCTCGCAACAACTTCTACCTGCCCAATCCCGGCATCAATCAATCCACCCCGCCGACCAGCATCACCGGGGAGCTGGCCTACCAGTTGATCTGGAAAGTGCCCACCACTCAGAGCGTCAATTGCTCCTTCTACAGCCGCACACGAAATCCAGTAGATGCCGTCCAGTTTGACAACTCCCGGTTGTCGGGGGTGCCATACGACTTCAAGAACCTTTCGTCCCTCCCCAGTGGCCCGGATCCCGAGTTTACGCAGTCCTCAACTCCCAGCCCTTCGGTGGCGCACCGCCAGGTCCGGTGGCCGCATCAGGTCCCGGTGGACGGCTTCGTGCCGGTGGGAGAACTGGGCCGGATGTTGCCGCAATGGATTCAGCAGGCAAACGTCACACGGCTTGCCGGGGCCAGGGAAGTGCAGATCAGTTCTGTGACCTTTGTCGCGGCAACGGGCAAGCTGCAGATCAAAGGGCGGGTCGTAGATCACCCCCTGCGCGCCTCCCGCAAGGCACCACCATCGAGACGCGGGGAGTCCCCGGAATCCAGGTGCGCCTCCAGTATGACCGGATCACCCAGTTCTTTATCCCAATCACAACGGTGGTCCTGAATCAAGAAACCACACCTGCCGACCAGCTGATGGTCCCGTCGAACGGCATGGTAACATTTGAAACACCGGTGACGGGCGCCTCGGGGCTGCTCCGGATGCGGATGTGGATTGATGGGGGAGCGGGTGGCACCGGGACATTTGAACCGGATCAGGATGCCTGGGCTGCGTACGATTTTCCCCTGGACACCGGTGGCAAACCGGTGGTTGAACTCACCGCCAGCCCGGACGTTGCCGACGACAAAAAGCCGGGATCATCGAATCGCGCCACCATTCGTGTGCGCCGGACACCCTGGAATGCCCAAAGCCTGGCCTTGAACGTTAAGATTTCGCTGCGTGTTGGCAACCTGATCAAACCGGGCACCATGCAGGACTTGGCGGCGACCTATGGAACGGGTGCGAACGCCGACTACTACCTCATTTCCGGCACCGGCGTCTGGACTCCGGGAACGGGGACCATAATGACCACCGGAACCATTCAGATTCCCGCCGGCCAACCCGAGGGCACCGTGGTGGTCGTCCCCCTTCTGGACAATTTCACCGAACAGAATTTCATTGACTGCAACCTTGAAGAATCCAGCGACCCAGTAGGCGGCTACGCGCCCGGGGCGTCACAAAGAGCCCGGGTCCTGATCTATGACGGTCCCTTGTGGACTGCCTTTGAATTGTTGACGGGCACTTCGTTGCCGACGGCCGCTCCGCCGGCAATCACGGCGGTCAACGCAGGCGTTGTCGGCAGCGGGAGTTGGACGGTCCAGCCGCAGGCGGTCGGGCGAATGGCGTGGCACAATGTCTACGGGGTCCTGGAGGAACATGGAGCCCTCTGGCAGCCATCAGGAACGGCCGCGATGGACTACGGCACCTCCTTCAAACCCAATGGAATCAGCTTTCGCGCCACAGCGTCCGCCAAGGCCGGAGTCGTCGGCAGCCTGGGAAGTTCGGCGTATGGAATCCTCAGCGACAACACCGGTGGCGGGGTGCTCCCGAACCCCAACGGCTATGGCAATCCCAGTGTCGCATTGGGGATTGATCCGGCCGGACTCACCATCGTCGGCTTCAGCACTTCAGGCACCCGCAAGAAGCCCACACGATGGATCAAGGGGACATCGTTCGCCCAGTCCACCGGCACCGATCTTTCCACCGGACTCAGCTCGAGTTCTGTGGCTGATGGGGAAGCGCTTTCGATCAACGACAGCGGAGTCATCGTCGGGTGGTGCAGCGGGTTTCAGGGCAATACCGGTGTGAAACGACCGTTCCGAACCACGGCAGGGGGACAAATTGATGACTCGAGCTGGCTGTCAACGCCCGACCAGAATTCGCCTGAAGGTCAAGTTACAAGCACAGCCGTCCCATGGCAGGCATTTTACAAATGGAATAGGAGCGAAATCGTTGGTGATTTCGCGGCGGGGGTGAGAAATGACTTTCAGGATTGCCCGGTTCGGCTCAGGGGGTGATTCCGGCGCGGTGCTGTCCCACAGCGTCAGCAGAATTGAGGGAAAAAGCCCTGCTCAGGCTGCGCCATGTTGCGGTAACTGCCTCCTGCTGTCCCATAGCGTCTTAAGATCTCCGGCAGATCCAGCGTTTGCCATATCTGGGAGCGCACCAGCGCAAAGAGCCTCACAAAGCTGTGGGTCCATTCGTGCACCCAGGCCAGGTATCTCATCAAGAGATGGACCAATAGCGCGATCCATACCTGCCAGCGAATCGCATTGGCGCTGTAGCCGATCAGGTCACAGAGCTTCAGGGTCTGCTTGAGCTGTTTGAAGAACACCTCGATCTCCCACCGGACCTTGTACAGCTCGACCACCGTGCTCGCCGCCCAGTCCAGTTGGTTGGTCAGAAAAACCATCTCCCTCTCCTTACCGTCCACCTCCACCAGCGCCCGGATCCGCCGGGCCGAAAGCCCGTTACTCAGGGAGACCCATTCGTCGGACAGGATCTTGCCCTCACGCGGCACCGTCTTGCGGTCAAGCACATCGCACACCATGCCCTCCTTCCAGCGGGTCACCCAGACCACTCCGCGATCCGACAGATCCTTGAGGTGCTTCAGGTCCACGTACGCTCGGTCGAACACCACGACTTCCCCTGATTTCAGGCCCGCGCACAGCTCCCGGGCCCGCCCGGCATCGGACTCCCGCGCCGTGTCCACCACCACGTAGCCGGGCAACAGCGAGTGGAAGTCCAGACGCACGTGCGCCTTGGCCGCGGCCTTGCGCCGTCGGTGCTTCGCCCAGGGCATGCAGTTGGCCACCAGTTCGATGGTCGTGGAGTCCACCAGATGGATCGCCGCCTTGAAGCGCCTCAGGCGACCCGACAGGCGCCGGCGTCCCCCAAACCCCGGGCTTTGCTGGCGCAGATGTTCCAGGGTTCGCCAGAACAGATCCTCGGCCATCTGACTGGGGCGCTCCTGATTGGCGTGGGAGAGGGTGTTGCGGTGCGGCGGGGTGGCCCCACGGATCGCGGACAACGGTCCGGAGTAAAGCTGTAGCGCATCGCACAGGTCGTTCAGACCAAAGGCGTGGCTCAGCTTCCCGAAGATCAGCGCCACCACATGGCTCCAGTGACTGAAGGTTCGCGCCTTGCTTTCCGCCTGATGCTCCTTGGCCAGGGACGACACCAGATGCGGCGGAATCAATTTGCAAAGCTGGCCAAGGATCGTGAACTTGCTGCGGGCTGAGTTGAGATGTTTTTTCATACACGGGCAAGCTGTGTGGCCCGCCCGCAAAACGTCAACTCAGCCTTTCTCCACTCGATTTCTGTGGGATGGCTGTGAGTTACAAGCGTCACCCGTACAGCCATCCTGCCTTCGTCTGGCGGCGGATACTATTCAACAGGAACGGGATGGTATACGCGCAACGATGTCTCCGGGGAACTATATCATCGGTCTGTTATTTGGAATGCATTGAATGGGTTGCCTCAACATCATGTTGACTTGCAATCATTGCGAAGGACGGGCGTCCTCGATCCGCAGGCTGAACTGCTCGGGATCAATGGTAAACTGATTGCAGTAGGCTGGTCTGGTCCCAACAGAACCAGTTCATCAGCCAAGGCGGTTATCTCACGGACGGTCGATCGAGTGCTCCGTGACCTTAACGATCCTCATTATTCACGTGCCCCCGGCTGGGCTTTGGAGGGGTCGGCCGCCATTTCCGATTCCGATGTTATCATTGGGTGGGGCAGAAATTCTGGCGTAGCCCGAGCCTTCATCCTGATCCCTCGCACACCCGGACAGTAATTGTTTCAACTGCAAGAAATTATGGACCAAGCAAATCGTCTTATCGCGACCGTGATTGCTTTAGTCTTCGCATCTGCTCAGACAGAATGGGCAGCAATTCCACCGTTGGAAGAGGATCGTTTGACTATTGATTCCATCGATTTCAATGGAGACGGGGAGCCGGAAATCAATGTGGTCGCAAGTCGCGGCAGGTATCCTCCGATTCAAGAAAATGAAGAGTATTACGGGGTGGTTGTGGTTCTCTTCCCCGTCGAAGGGTCCGCGCTGTTGAGGTTCTCCAGAAACCGTATCCAGTTCAGCCGCGGAGATTCCATCTCGTCAACCAATATGGAAATCTCCGGTCCTGCGCCCCTGATCAACATAGGTGGGTTCTATCAATGGCGGTTCCCCGGAACGCCATGGGAATATGTGGACCCAACAACACATAATTTACCACCGGCATTCTGGAGCTCGGAGACCAATCTTTTGATTGGTTTAAAGTTCTCCGCTGACGATGGAGCCCATTATGGCTGGCTTCAATTGGCCCGGCCCAATCGGGAGTTCCTCACCCAGTTCCAAGTGGTCGCGAACGACTGGAACCCGCTCCCGGGCGAACCCATCCGGGCCGGTTTGCCCCCGGAAATCCCTCTCACCTCCGAGGTCGTTCCAGAGGGCATCCGGGTTCGGTGGCCGGTCGCCATCGGACTGGCCAACTGGTTCTTGGAGAGTTCCGACTCCCTCGGACCGGATGCCGATTGGGTGCCGATCCCGGAGGCGGCCAACGGGGAAATCCTGCTGGAGCCTCCGGAGTCCATGAGGTTCTACCGGCTGCGACGGCCATGAATGGCAGGTGGCTCAACGGGAATGTGGCCAGGGCGCATGGGTCCGGGCGGCGGCGACGCGTTCTTCTGGTGCCGTCCGGGGGGTGGAACCTGCGGGCCAACGGCTTCACGCTGGTGGAGCTGCTGGTGGTGGTGGCCGTCATCGCCATCCTCGCGGGCCTGCTGTTGCCGGCGTTGTCGCGGGCGCGCACACGGGCCGAGGCCGTCGGCTGCCTCAACCATCTGCGTCAGTTGCAGATCGCCTTCCACGTCTACGCCGACGACCACCGGGAGTTCCTGAGTCCGTCGGAGACCGGAATCCACCTCGACAATGCCACGCGCTGGGTAGACGGGATCATGTCGCCCTTCTTTACCGACCGGTTGAGCGACATGACCAACCGGCAGATGCTGATCGCGCCCGGGCCGGGCCACCTGGGCCCCTATCTGGGCAAGCCCGAGGTCTTCCACTGCCCCTCGGACCGTAGCCGGACCAATTTCCAGAACCTGCTCCGCCCCCGGGGTCCACTGCGGGTTCGCAGCTACACCATGAACACCTACATGGTCCTGGGGGATGGTCTGGGGGTGACGCCGGACGGCACCTTCGTTTACGGGCCGACAGCGTTCGTGCGGTGGTCGGACTTCCAGCGGACTTCTCCGGCCCACGTGTGGGTGTTCATTGATGAACACGAACTGACCATCAAGAACGGGCAGTTTCAGTTTGAGTGGACCATGGGGCCGAAATGGAACTGGCCGGCCCATTGGCCCGCCCGAAGGCACGGCGGTGCCGGCGCCCTGAGCTTCGCCGACGGCCACGGTGAGCTGCACAAGTGGCTGGATCCCAGGACCGGTCCCCGGGTGCGAAACTGGGAGGAGGCATACGCCATCGGCTTCGATGCTGCCAGCAACCGCGACTACGCATGGCTGTGGGAGCGGACCAATGGCGGGGTGCCGTGAAGGCATGGAACGCGGCCCCGGAATCCGCCGGCGACCGGGATCGGCCACGTCCTGCCGATCGCCGCGGGAAGCGTCCTCAGTCTCCCTCCCGATGCCTGCGGACCGCCTCGCGGACCTTTCCGACCCACTGATGGAACAAGTCCCGGGCCAACGCATTGGCCTCCGAGGATTCCACCCCCTCGGTCATCTCCTGGGACTTCGGCAGCCAGTCCGGACGGAACTCCGCATCCGCGCCCCGGGGATTGACTTCGCGGAGGACGGCGTCCACCCGGGCATGAAGCCGCCCTTCCCCGGCGTCGTGACGTCCCTCGATCGTGGCGACCACCTCCTGTTCCAGGTCACCGACGTGGAGGGTTTCGACGATTTCCGAGGCGAAGTAGGGACGGCTCATGCGGGTGATGGTTCGCACCGAGCCTGCCCCAGGCGCCGGTTCGAAGCCAAGAGTCCCCGGGCGCCCCGGGCAAACCGTCCAAAGCGCGACGCTTTCGATGTTGACAAACGAAACCACATTTTTACATTTGTAACCGCTTCTCAAGCCTCCACCCCTGATCCCATGAGGTCCTCCCACTCCGAGCACCGTTCACCAAGCAACCGGCACGCCATTCGTTGGCTCCAACTGATCCTGTCCGTGGTCGGTGCCGTCTGGGCAACCGCAGTGGTGCTCCCGGGCAGCGGCGAACTGGATGCAGGATTCGCACCCGTGGCTGAGGAACTCGACGGGCGCAGGGAGTTCATCGTCGCCGGGGATGCTTGTTACGGATACGACCTCCTGATCCCCGAGATCCGCCGGTATGGCGATGACGGTCGTTGGGACGGGACCTCGATCGTCGTTGATGACGACCGTCCGAATGGGGTCCCGACGATCCATTGGGTGGTGGCGACTCCTTGGGGAGGCCTGTGGGTCCGCAGCTCGGTCGCTGTTTACGGCTGGGACGCGCAAGGCCTGAGGCATCCGCTCCCCACCCCTGGCGCACGTGTGATCCCGGACATCCTGCCCTTCCTCGCGCTTGATGACGGCGGCTGGGTGACTCCCGACCTGACCCGATTCAACCCCGAGGGGGTTCGGAATTCAGCGTTTGCCTTCGCGTGCCGCCTGGAGTTTGGCCGGCCGAACGGACGGCCGCTCATCCAACAGGTACTCCGCGACGGACAGGGCCGGTTGCTGGCCATCGGCAACTTTGTCAGGTCCGGCCGGGAGACCCGCCTGGGAATCGTCCGGTTGCTGCCTGATGGGCGGCCCGACCCCGCATTTGATCCCGCGGAGGTGCTGGGAATTTCCGTCAGCGAGGAAGGCGTCCTGGGAGGCGTGCCCCTGTCCATGGCGCTCGGTCCCGGCGGGTCCCTCTTTCTGCAGACTCCGGGAGGCGTTCCGAACCGCCGGCTTGCCCAACTGGACGACGGCGGAAATCTGGTCCGCTGGATCCCTCTCGAAGTCGAGGGGCAACTGCTTCCGCCGGTGATTCAGCCCGACGGTCGCATCCTGTTGGGTGGACACTTCCATCGCGTGCAGGGGCGCCCGGCCACGGGGTTGGCCCGGTTGCTCGCAGACGGCACCCTGGATGAATCGTTCCAGGTCGAGCTCGCCAACGGTCCGTCCGAGGTGGGGGAGCTGGGCGGCATGGAACTCGATGATCGCGGACGCCTCTGGATCCACGGCGCGTTTGACCGGGTCAACGGAATTGAGCGGCCGGGATTGGCACGGGTGCTGGCTCATGCGGCGCCCGACACCGCCCCGGAGATTCGATCCACGGCGGCGCGATCCCGCATTGCCACCAACGAAGTGCTGTACCTTGCCGCCGAAGTGCGGGGCGATCCGCCTCCGGATCTGCAGTGGACTCTCGCGGGTGAACCCATCGCCGGAGCCACCCAGCGGGTGCTGCGCCTGCCGGTGGAGGCCGGAACGCCCCTGGGCGCCTTTCGTCTGATCGCGCGCAACGCGGCAGGCGTTCAGGAGCTGGAGTTTCCCCAAGTGACGCTGGCAATCCGCAGCCCCGACGCGGGGCAATTGGACACCGGCTTTGATGTGTCCCTGGGCCGGCTGCCAGATCCGCAGATTCTCACGCCGCTTCCCGACGGCAACCTTCTGGTCAGCTCCTTTTGGCGTCGGGTTGTCTCCGAGGACGACGACGACGCCATGCTGGGTCGCCTGCGAGCAGACGGCACCTGGGATGCCGCGTTCGGCCAGGACGGTGTGGTCTCAGGAAACGGGTTCGTGCGGGCCGTCCTGCCCCTGCCCGATGGTGGTGTTCTGATCGGAGGGAACTTCACCCGGATGGCCGGCGTCCAGGCCACCGGGCTCCTGGAACTCGATGGCGGGGGCAGGCCCGTCTCACGAACCTGGCCGGACCTCGATATTCCGGACGTGACAGCGCTCGCCCGACAATCCGATGGAAAGCTCCTGGTCGCGGGACGGTTTCTTCGCATCGGTGGCCGGGAGACCTACCACCTGGCCCGCCTTGATTCTCAAGGCCAACCCGACCCCGGGTTTCGTTCGACGCTCGCCCCGGGGCAGGTGGTGGAGCGCATGCAGACGGATTCCAGGAATCGCATTGTGATCGCCGGTTTCCGGGAATCGCCGGACAATCCACTCCTGAAGCTCGGGACGTTCGGACTCCAGCGCCTGATGCCGGACGGGGCCCTCGATCCGACGTTCAGCCCGGACGCCACCCCGTGGAACCAGTTCTTCGTCCTGCCCGGAGATTCCCTGTTGGCCGGGCTGCCACCGCAGCATCTGGATGCGGACGGAAGCCCGGTGGCGGCGTTTGATCTCGCGGATCTTTCCGTCCCCGGGCTCTCCCCCAACTCGCTGCTGGACATGAACATGGTGCTGTTGCCCCAGGGCGGAGTGATCGCACCGGCTCTTCGCCGGTCCAACAGCCACCTGGAACTCGTGCGCTGGCGTGAAAGCGGAGTCCTTGACGACACATTTCGACTCACCTTTGGCCGGCGATTCGACAATCCTCCGGAGGTTCGCTCGATGGCACTGATGCCCGATGGCTCCGTGGTCCTCGCCACCATGGAAGCGAACCGGCCCGAAACCGAAAGTTCCTTCCGTCTCCGCCGCGTTCTTCCCGATCCCGACACCTCGTTTGGAGGTGCGCGCCTGGTCGGGAGCCATTTGGAAGCGACGGTCGCCACGCAGCACGGCGCCACGTACGAGCTCTACCTTCGCAGCCGCCTGGATTCCGCCGCCCGGACACGTGTGGATGGTTTCGCCGGCGACGGCTATGTGCGGACCCTTTCCCTGCCGGTTGCCCCCGACGACGAGCACCAGTTCCTTGAACTGGTGCGCCACCGCGGGCCCTGAACATGGCGTTGCGGGCGCGGCAAAGGGCGGAGCGTTCAGAAGGGCGGCAGGTGTTCGAGCAGGAAGTCGGCCCACACATCCCGGGTCACCTCGACCAGAATCACCGGCCGCTCCCGGATGGTGCCAAAGCCGCAGGACGGAGGATTGGGGTCGGTGCGTCCCGGCGCCCCGGTCGCGTTCACGGGAAACACCGGACGGTGCGCATGCCAATGCGGCTCCGTGCAGTGGTCGGTCGGACTGTTGGTCAGGAGGAACTGGTACACGGGGTAGTCGAGTCCATCGAGCTGGATGCATGGCACACGCAACCGGTCGGAATCCGGGACGGCCTCCAGGAATTCCTCCAGGTAATTGCGGCGCGGATCAAACCGCACGGTGGCCCTCACCGGATCCGTTTCAAGGTTCCCATTCCGGAGCCGGTAACTGAAGGTGACTTGGGACTGCGCCGTCAGCCCGGTCAGGGTCATTTCTCCCGTTGCCGGATTCCACGAATACAGGTCCGGATGCAATGCCGGCTCTTCGACGAGCGTGAACGTCGCTGAACGCTGAAAGCTGTCGTTCGCCGACACGTCCACCCGGACCGGTTGCGCCGGGGCGACGGTGACCGAATCCTCGAGCGCCTCGGGTACGGGTCCCCGACGCTGGTGGAGCTTCGGCCCCTGGCCACTGAACAGTTCGGAGGCCACCACATCCTGTGCCGCCAGAAATGCCGCTTCAATTTCGTCCACGGACAATACGCCGTCGCCGTCCGTGTCCACCAGTCCCGCACGCTCCGCCGCCCCGATCTGCTCGAGAATTCGCCCCGTGTACTGGCTGTGGACCTCGTCGTTGCCGTAATCGAGGAGAAAATCCAGCGTCGTCGCACCGGCGGATGTCTTGAAGGCCTCCGAGGAACAGAAGATGTTCCACTCGACCCCCGGGGGTGGTTCGACCTTGTCCTTTTCCAGCCACAGGGGCATTGCCTCGGCAAAGCAGGTGTCCAGCATCAGGTTGATCCTTCCCGACAGGTTCGTTCGGAGCAATGCGGGCAGTGAATTGGGATGCCGGCTGAGCCAGGACCAGGTGGTTTTGGTCGCGTGGCCCAACCCGTAGTCGAGGCGGAACGGGAGGCCGTCCGGCTTGCCGTCGTCGTTGTCGTCCACCAACTGGGTGTGGGAGGAGATGTAGATGAAGAACTTGTCACAGGGCCCCAGCCCGCGGCCCGCGAGCTCAATGCCCGTGGTCACCTCACTGAGGGTGTTCGAAGCGGAGTTGAATGCGGTGATCGAGAATCCCATGCGTGCCAGCAACGCAGCCATGTCCCTGGCGTCATTCTGGATCTCGTCATCGGCGCCCGAGGCGATCACCACCGCGACCTTCCGTCCCGGCGTCTTTGTGCAGTCCGTGATGGGTTTGCCCCGGCTGCCCGGAACTTGGGCGCCCGCGGCACCGGCCACGGCCGGCGGCGGTGCGGGCAACACCGGGAACCCGGGTTCGGCATCCCCAAACTCGAGTTCGACAAACCCGGCCAGCGGGGGTGTTTCGTCGCCAAAAGACGCCGGGAAAAACCGGACCGCCGGATTCCATCGCTCACGCAGGCGGCTCAACCGGCCCACGCCATCCACCTCCGGCGGTGCAAACGCCGTCCGGGTGCTGAGCTGTCCTGTATTTCGACCGACGAGGACGTAGGTGAACGGATGCCCGAGCTTCTGAGCCGGGGCGTGGTCCACCACAAAAAAGTGCGATGGCTCATCCACCGGCCATGCCCCGGGAGGACCTTCCGGGGATGCGGACCGAATCACCGCGCCGGCCGCGAGCGGTTCCGGCCAGCGCAGGCCCAGGACGAGCCCGGCCTGTTCGGAGGGCCGGATGACCTCCGTCAACACCCGTAAGGCGGCCTCCTTGATACCGACATCCCCACCGGAAGCGGACACCCTGAAGAACCGCGTAGCGGCCGCGGGCTCCACGGTCCATCCGACCGGGCCGGCCGTCGTTGCCACGCGCGGCGGGCCAACCTTCTCCCAGGTCATTCCCGGGGCGAGCGCGGACGCCTCCTCCAACTGGTACGTGGTGCCCGCGCGCCCGTCGGACAGCTCGAGGTGCCCATCCTGAATCCAGCGGAGTTGCTGTGCCGTCTGCGGGTGGGCCAGCACCACCATGCCGGCGAGCAGGACGCAATACCGCGGGGCGAGGCAACGGGTGTTCATACGTCAACGGACGGATTTCGAGGCTTGGGGGGATTCCATCACGATCCGCTTACCTTGGCCAGCGCCACCCGCTAACACCTTCGGATAGGGGGGCCTCGCCAACAACGGTGCCTGCCCGCGCGTCGTTTGCCACGACCACCCAGGTTCCGTTCTCACGACGAACCCACGCCACACGGCAGGGAGCTGCGTCGGCGATGACAAGGTCTTCGTGGCGCTGACCAAACCCCTGACGTGGTCGGCAATCCGCGGTGGACGCGGCAAGGTCCGCCAGGCCCATCTGAGCGGGGAGCCGTCCGGCAAGGGATTGCCACGCCGCGGGATTTGGGCTGCCCGACGGGCGCCGCATGTGCCACAACCACGGCATGCACTTGCGACCATCGCCAGCGCCTGTGTGGATGCTCGCCGGACTGATGGTCTGTCTCTCCGCCGGTTGTCAGTCCACCCCACCTCCTTCGATGCCGGCGGTCCAGGGGGCGGCGCCGGCGATCAATGCCGACTTCATGAATCCCGGGATGGACCCCAACTCCTGGGTGGAACGGTTCGAACGGGAGGGACGCGAGGTCTATGACCACCGCCACGAGATCGTGACGATCGTCGGGTTGAAGCCCGGAGCCCGGGTGGCCGACATTGGTGCCGGCACCGGGCTGTTCACCTTCCTGTTCGCCGAGGTCGTCGGCCCAACCGGCCTCGTCTACGCGGTGGATATTTCTCCGGCGCTGGTCGCCCATCTTCGCGGCCGCGCCGCGGCCAGCGGGGACAGCCCGGTGGTCCCGGTCCTGGGCGCGCCGGATGACCCGCGGCTTCCTCCGGGCTCCGTGGACCGGGTGTTTCTCTGCGACACCTACCATCATTTCGAGCAACCCGGCCCCATGCTTGCGGCCATTCACAAGGCGCTCCGACCCAAGGGCGAATTGGTGCTGGTCGAGTTCAAGCGCATCCCCGGCGTCAGTTCCGAGTGGATGCTCAACCATGTCCGCGCCGGACAGGAGGTGTTTGAGGCGGAGATCATGTCGGCCGGTTTTCGCAAGGTGGGCGAACCGCTCCGGCTTGAAGACAACTACGTGACGCGGTTTCGGAGGGTGTCGCAGTAAACCCACAGTCCGACGGGTGCTTGGCGGTGTTTTGGCTGGAGCCTCTCCCCACCGGAGTGAACTCCGGGCATCTCATTCCGGGAGTCCGTAAAAATGCGTGGGGATCCTCCGCATTTTGCCTCGCCCGGCCCTTGGGGGTCTGCCATGGGAAGGCCGCCATGTCCGTTCCCTTGCATTCCCTCCGCGCCGGCGTCATTGGCACCGGATTCATCGGGCCCGTCCATATTGAGGCGTTACGGCGGCTCGGGGTCCAGGTGACCGCGGTGTGCGGTTCGACGAAATCGGCCCGCGCCTGTGCCGATCGCTGGGGCATTCCCGAGGTGTACGGCGACTACGATTACCGGGCGATGCTGCGATCTCCGAATGTGGACGTGATCCACATCACCTCGCCCAACAAGGCTCATGTGGAGCAGTCCCTCGCCGCGCTGCGCGCCGGGCGCCACGTCGTCTGCGAGAAGCCGCTGGGAATGACCTCGCGGGAGACCGCCCGGGTGGTCCGCGCCACGGACCGGCCCGGGGCGCCTGTGTTTGCGGTCAATTACATGTGCCGGTTCTTTCCCGCGGTGCTCCAGATGCGGGCCATGGTTCAGCGGGGCGATCTCGGACGGATCATCCACGTGCAGGGGCATTTCTTTCAGGACTGGCTCCTGAACGAGACCGACTACAACTGGCGTTTGCTGGCCTCCGAAGGGGGAAGGCTCCGTGCGGTCGGCGACATCGGGACGCACTGGATGGACGCGGTGTCCTTCATCCTGGGCACCCGGATCGAGCAGGTGTTCGCCCACCTCGAGACCTTCCACAAGATCCGCCAGCGGCCCCGGGGTGAGGTGCAGACGTTTGCGAAGGCGGACCCGGCGACGCTCGTCCCCTACCGGGTGGATACGGAGGATTTTGGAAGCGTGCTGATGCGTTTCGGGACCGCAAAGCACGGATTTGCCGACCGCGTCCATGCCAATGCCTCCATCTCGCAGGTCGCCGCCGGGTGGAAATGCAGCCTGGCCGTGGGGATTTATGGCACGCGCGGAAGCGTCCGCTGGGACCTGCAGCAACCCAACGAGATCTTCGTCGGGCGGCGGGACGAGCCGTGTCAGGTGCTGCAACGGGGCACCCCGGGCTTTCAGGAGGACGTTGCCGGATTCACCGATTATCCGGGCGGCCATCCGGAGGGGTTTCCGGACAGCCACAAGATGCATTACCGCGCGGTGTACGAGCACATCGCCAGCGACCGGAAGACCCCGGTGTTGTTTGCCACCGCCGGGGATGGGCATCACGAAGTGCGCCTGTGCGAGGCGATCCTGCGCAGCAGCCGCGCGCGGCGCTGGGCGCCGGTCTGAGCCGCCGGGCTCAACGCGCCAACCTGGCGAAGTGATCCAGCGCCTCCAGCACGCCGAGTCCGCAGCCCGCCGCCGCCAGGTATCCCCCTTCCGCCGCAACCTGGTCCCGGACCTGGGGCAGGCCGTTGGCGGGTGTCGCCAGCCAGTGGGCCACCTCGCGTCGCAGCATCGGCAGATCGTTGAGATGATCCCCCGCGGCAAAGCTCTCCCCAGGGCCCACTCCAAGCAGCCTCTGAATCTGCTGCAGCGCGGTGCCCTTGCTGTACGCCCGGTGGCTCAAACGGACATACACGTCGTTGCGCACCGGCACCAGCTCCGGCACCGACCGGCAAAACGTCTCCAGTTCGGACTGGATCGCATCCATCTGCGGGTTCGTGCGGGCGATGACGCAGATGGGTGACCACATGTCGCTGTAGAAGGTCGCGTCAAAGCGCTCCTCCATCCCTGCGGCCAGGTCCGCCAGCGCCGGGGCATGCCGGTCAAAGATGCCCGCATGGTCGCGGACGCAGTCCGCATTCCAGGGCTCCACCGACTCGTAATGCCCGCCGACATGCCGGTGGATTTCACGCTCCACCGTGACGACAAAGTCCGGACGCACCCGCAGGCGCGCGCGGCCGATGCTCTCCATCAGGCTGGCGAGATCCCTGCCTGTGTTGATCACCCACGACACACCCTGCGCCTGCAGATCGAGCAGCCGATCCTGGAGAGCGTCGGGCACCGGGGCATGCGCGAAGTCCTCGTGGATGGTGCCGTCGAAGTCGGTGGAAACCAGGCGGATGGGCATGGGGCGCGAACGGAAAATGCCGCGGCCGGCCTGCAGGCGCCGGTTCTCCGGAGCCTGCAGCCGGCCGGTTGGCGCGTCTCAGCGGCCGGCGGGCAGGACGCTGGTGCCCGCGTACACCGCGTTGCCTCCAAGGATCTGTTCGATCCGGAGCAACTGGTTGTACTTGGCGGTGCGGTCCGTTCGGCTCAAGGAACCGGTCTTGATCTGGCCGCAATTCGTCGCCACCGCGATGTCCGCGATCGTGGCATCCTCGGTTTCACCGGAACGGTGGGACAGTACGGCGGTGTAGCCGTGGGTCTGGGCGAGGCGCACCGCGTCGAGCGTCTCGGTAAGAGAGCCAATCTGGTTCACCTTCACCAGGATCGAGTTGGCGGTCCCCGTCTCGATGCCCTTCTGCAGAAACTTCACGTTGGTGACGAACAGGTCATCGCCCACGAGCTGGATCCGGTCGCCCAGGCGCTCGGTGAGGAGCTTCCAGGTCTTCCAGTCGCCCTCGGCGCAGCCGTCCTCGATCGAAACGATCGGGTACTCCTTGCACAGCTTTTCGTAGAACGCGACGAGCTCCTCGCCGGTCAACTTCTGCCCGGAACTCTTTTTGAACACGTAGTTCTGTCCGCCAGCGTGAAACTCGGAGCTGGCAACGTCGAGGGCCAGGTGGATCTCCTTGCCAAGCTTGTAGCCGGCGTCCTTGACCGCGGCGGCGATGACGTCGAGGGCCGCCTCGGCGCTTTCGAGCTTGGGGGCAAACCCGCCCTCGTCCCCGACCGCCGTGCTCAGCCCCTTTTTCTTGAGCACCGCCTTGAGGGCATGGAAGACCTCGGTGATCGCCCGCAGGCCCTCGCTGAACGTGGGCAGCCCGGCCGGCATGATCATGAACTCCTGGAAATCAATCGGGGCGTCGGAATGAGCGCCGCCGTTGATCACATTGGCCATCGGCACCGGCAGCACCTTGGCATTGGGCCCGCCCAGGTAGCGGAACAGCGGCTGCCCGAGCGCAAGCGCGGCCGCCTTGGCGCTGGCCAGGGACACCGCCAGAATGGCGTTGGCTCCGAGCTTCGACTTGGTCTCCGTCCCGTCGAGATCCAGCATGATCCGGTCCACGGTGAGCTGGTCGAGGGCGTCCACTCCCTCAAGCGCCGGCGCAATCCGGTCCGTCACGTTTTTCACCGCCTTGGTGACGCCCCTGCCGAGAAAGCGGGTTTTCACGCCATCCCGCAGCTCGATGGCTTCGTGCTCGCCGGTGCTGGCGCCGGAGGGCACCGCCGCGCGCCCGACGGCGCCGCATTCGAGGGTGACATCCACTTCAACCGTCGGGTTGCCCCGGGAGTCGAGGATTTCGCGGGATTCAATTTCGGAGATTTTCGTCATGATGATGGGCCATCCGGCAACCGGACGGAATCGTGATGGAACGGAACACGCGCCGGGGCGTCAAGGAACGGTTGCCCGGACTCGGGCGCCTGCAGGGCTGGACGCCCGGTCAGGACCCCGGACCGTCGCCGAAGGTCGCAGCATGGCAGCGCCGGCAGCGTCGGCGAAGCGGAGCCCCTGGCGGGTGAGGCGCAATTCCCGGCCCGTGTCCTCCGCCCAACCCCGGGCACACAGGTCCCGGATCTCCGATGCCCACCCGACGCGCAGATCCATCCCCGTCCGCTCAAGGAACTCGTCGTAGGGCCACCCGGCGGTCATGCGCAGTCCGAACGCCGCCAGTTCCCCGGCCCTGGATTCCGGCGGCAGCCGCTCCGAAAACTCCCGCGCCCGCCGCCCGCCCTCCAACTGCTCGCAATACAGCACGGTGTTGGCCCAGTTGCGGGCGCGCGTGCCCCGTACGTATTCGCTGGCGCTGGGACCCAGGCCATAACAGTCGCGTCCGCGCCAGTAACCGACGTTGTGCCGGCACGCCCGGGAGGGAATGGCGCCGCTTTCGGCATCCCGGGCAAAATTGGCAATCTCATACTGGCGGTAGCCGGCGTCCGCCAGGCCATCCACCAGCGTGTCGTACAGCGTGCAGGCCAGGTCCTCATCCACGTCAAACCGGCCCGCCTTCATCTGTTCGTACAGGGGGGTGTCCTCCTCGTAAATCACCTCGTAGCAGGAGAGGTGTTCGGGCCCGAGATCCAACGCCTCCCGGATCGTGGCGCGCCACTGCTCCAGCGTCTGACCGGGGATGGCGAACATCAGGTCGAGGTTGATGTTGTCGAAGCCGGCATCGCGGAGGATGTCCCAGCTTCGAAACACCTGGTCCCGGGTGTGGATGCGACCGAGGCGCTCCAGGAGGTGTTCGTCTAGGGACTGGACTCCCATGGAGATCCGGTTGACCCCTGCTCCGCGAAGCAGGCGCGCCTTGTCGGCCGAGACCGTTGCCGGGTTGCACTCCACGGTCCATTCGGTGGCCGAGCCCAGCCCGAGCCGGTGCAGCGTTTCCAGAAGGGTTTCCCAGTGTGCCAGGGGGAGGAGGGAAGGGGTTCCGCCCCCAAAGAAGAGGGTGTCCGGACGGCAGTCCGCGGCGATCAGTTCCAGCTCGCGGACCAGCGCTGTGACATAACGCGCCATGCGGTCGCCGCCGGGCGGAGCCGAGTAGAAGGCACAGTACTCGCACTTGTGTGCGCAAAACGGGACATGGATGTACAGGCCGCTGACGGCTGCTTCCGGCATGGGCCGGCAGTATGCGGCCCAGCACCCGACCCGCAACCGCATAGGGACAGGTCCTTGGCGGCTCTCCGCTGATCAGCCGCCACCATGGGACCGCAGCCGGCCGGCGGCGTCCGCGGGCTCGATGCCATCCAGTCGGAACAGCTTGATGCGGGAGGTGGCGCCTCGGACGAGCTGCACACAACGGCGGTGCTGTCCGAGGACGCCAGCCAGCAGGGATACGACCGCCTCGTTGGCCGCGCCGTCCGCGGGTGACGCGGTGACGCGGACGCGCAGTTCGGAGCCCGCCTCGCCCGCCAGTCCGGCCCGGGCGGCTCGAGGGACCACGCGCACGGCGAGGTACAGGCCGTCGGGCCGCACCTGGAGGTACGGAGGCAGGCTCACGGGCGGAGCTGGGTGTACAGCTCCGTCAGGCCCAGTTCGCCGGCTCGCGCCACAGCCCCTGCCAGCAAGGCCGCCACCAGGGCGGTGAGGTCCAGTTTGCCAAAGCGCGCGGGGACCCATTCGATCGGACGCAGCAGCACACCGCCGACCTGGTGGACAAAGTCCCAGAAGGGATGGGTGCCCAGGTACACGTAGCTGTTGACCAGCCGCAGGAAGAGAAGGCCGGCGATCATCCAGGCACCGGTCACCCAGACGCCGGCCCCCACCAAGGCCGCCTGCAGGGCGAGATGCTGCCACGAGCGGATGGGGGGCAGCAGGCCCAGCTGGTTCAGAGGGACCGCGGCAGCCATCCACACCAGGGCCGCGACGAACGCGGGAAGCACAACCATTAATGGCACCGGCAGCCGCGAAAATGGCCCGAGCAGCTCATGGAAAAACCGGTTCCACGACGAAGGTTCGCGCGTGGCCCGTGCCAGGGCGGCGGCGAACAGGATCCACGCCAGGAACTGCAGGAGCGTCCATCCGAAGCTGACCAGGGAGAACAGGAGCAGACGACTGATAAAGTCCGGCCGGAAAGGGACCATGGCTGGAAGGGGATCCCAGGTGGGCACCCAGCCACTGACCTCGGCCACGGTGGCGTAGAGCCAGGGGCGCAGCAGCAGCAGCGCCAGCAACGCGCCGAACAGGGGCCAGCGTTTTCCCCTGCCACCCTCCGCAAGCTTCAGATTGCTGAGCAACGTTCCCGCCCGCTGCGCGGGCATCCGGGTGCCGACGCCCATCCCGGTCAGCAGCAGCACCAGGGCGACGAGGTCGAGCAGGAGATTCAGCAGGGCCATCGGCGTTGTCGGTCCACCGGGTTGGACGGGCCGCCCCTCCGGGCCGCGGGCCGTTGCGTCGGACGTCCGGATTCGGACGCCGGAACAGCGGACGTCGGGGCCGGCACGGCGGATTCCGCAGCGAGGAAACCACGGCCCGGGCGGGGGATTACATCATTTTCAGCAGGGTGTCGGCCATGTCGCTCGGCGTCGTGGCGACCCCGATGCCGGCGGCGCGGAAGGCGGCGATCTTCGCTTCAGCGGTTCCCTTGCCTCCGCTGACGATGGCTCCGGCGTGGCCCATCCGTCGTCCCGGAGGCGCCGTCGCTCCGGCAATGAATCCCGCCACCGGTTTGGTGCCAAACTTCGCAATCCACTCCGCAGCCTCCTCCTCCGCAGACCCGCCAATCTCGCCGATCATGATGATGCCCTTCGTCCCGGGATCGGCCATGAACATCTGGATCACATCCAGGTGCGACGTCCCGTTGACCGGATCGCCACCAATGCCCACGCAGGTGCTCTGTCCAACGCCGCGAACGGTCAATTGATGCACCGCCTCGTAGGTCAGGGTGCCCGAACGACTCACCACCCCCACCGGGCCCTGCTTGTGGATGTATCCCGGCGCGATGCCGATCCGGCAGCCGCCGCGGCTGTCAGGTCCGGACCCGGGCGTCACCACGCCCGGGCAGTTGGGGCCGATGAGCCGGGTCCGGGCACCCTGCATGGCCCTTTTGGCGCGGACCATGTCGTTGACCGGGATCCCCTCGGTGATGGCCACCACCAGATCGAGTCCGGCATCCACACCCTCAAGAATGGCATCGGCGGCGAACGGGGGAGGGACGAACACCGCGCTTGCGGAGGCCCCCGTCTCGCGGACGGCCTCGGCGACGGTGTCAAAGACCGGTACCCGCGTGCCCTGATGCTCGAACACCTGGCCGCCCTTTCCCGGCGTCACGCCGGCCACGACGCGGGTGCCGTATTCGATGGACAACTGGGCGTGCCGGGCGCCGAACGAGCCGGTGATGCCCTGGATGAGAACCTTGGTGTCGGGGGTAACAAGTATGGACATGGGGGAGCGTCAGTGGTCAGTGGTCACCGGTCCTTGGATTCCAAAGACCGGAGCCGGGCGAGTCTCAGTGGTGTTCGGGATGGCGCTTGTGGATGCAGACGGCGTTGCCCTCGGGATCGAGGATGAAGGCCATGCGGCAGACGGGCGTGGGGAAGGGCTCCATTTTGAACCGGACCTCCGCGGCCCGGAGGTGGGCGATGGCCGCGTCAAAGTCCTCCACCTCCAGCGCCACCGAGCAGCCGTTTTCGGTCGGATGCCAATCGGGTGCATGGCCCAGGGACAAGGTTCCGGCACCGATGTCGTATTCGGTCCATTGCATTCCGCCGGGTTCGCCGGCGACCATGGTGGGCGTCAGACCCAGCACCCCCTCATAGAAGGCGCGGGCCCGGGCCATGTCGGTGACGGGGTAGCAGCTGAAGGCGATCTCGGTGGCGCGAATCATGGGGGGTCACTTTCCCACCGCCGCGACCACCTTGCGGGCGGCATCGGCCATGGAGTCGCCGGTCACGAGCCTGAGCCCGGAGCCGGCCAGGGTGGCGCGTCCAGCCTCGACGTTGTTGCCTTCGAGCCGGACGACCAGGGGCAGCTTCAAGCCGGTCTCCCGGACCGCCTCGACGATGCCGGTGGCAATCACGTTGCAGTCCATGATGCCCCCGAAAATGTTCACAAGGATGCCCTCGACCGCAGCGTCGCTCAGGATGATGCGAAAAGCCTCCGTCACCTGCTGCTTGGAGGCGCCGCCGCCGACGTCGAGAAAGTTGGCCGGACGGCCGCCGAAATGCTGGATGATGTCCATGGTGGAC
The DNA here is from genome assembly GCA_019634635.1 of Verrucomicrobiia bacterium. NCBI lineage: Bacteria > Pseudomonadati > Verrucomicrobiota > Verrucomicrobiia > Verrucomicrobiia bacterium. The sequence goes on along the minus strand of JAHCBB010000042.1, from coordinate 7,504 downwards.
ATGGCCAGCCCGGCGCCATTGACGAGGCAGGCGATATTGCCGTCGAGTTTGATGTAATTGAGGCTGTGCCTGCTCGCCTCCACCTCCAGCGGGGACTCCTCGGCGAGGTCGCGCATGGCCTGGATTTCGGGGTGCCGGTACAGCGCGTTGTCATCCAGGCCGATCTTGGCGTCCACGCACACGAGGGCCTGGCGGCCCTCCGGAGTCTCGACGATGGCCAGCGGGTTGATCTCCACCATGGCGGCGTCGCATTCCCACCAGGTCTTGTACACCCCGGCGACCAACTTGCAGCCCTGGTTGAAGAGGTCGCCCTTGAGGCCGAGGGCGGCGGCGAGCTTCCGGGCCTGGTAGGGCATCAGGCCGACCGCCGGGTCCACATGCTCGCGGAAGATCTTTTCCGGGGTCACGGCCGCGACTTCTTCGATGTCCATGCCGCCCTCGGTGCTGGCCATGATCAGCGGACGCGAGTTCGCGCGGTCGAGCAGCACGGCGAGGTAGAACTCCTTGAGGATCTTCTCGGCAGCGGCGACGAGCACCGTGCCGACCACGCGCCCCTCCGGGCCTGTCTGCTTCGTGACCAGGGTCTTCCCGAGCATGTTGGCGGCCACATCGGTGGCTTCGGCGACGGATTTCACCAGTTTCACGCCGCCCTGAAAGCCGTGGGTGAAGGTCCCCTTGCCGCGGCCGCCCGCGTGGATCTGGGACTTGATCACCAGCAACCGCTGGCCGGCGCCAAACAGCCGTTCAGCCACCGCGGTCACCCCGGCCACGGTGCCGCAGGGTTCGCCGGAGGGCACCGCGACACCGTATTGTTTGAGCAGTTGTTTCGCCTGGTACTCGTGGATGTTCATGAAGGATCAGTACAACTCGTCCAGAGAGGACATCACCGAAAGGCCCGGGATGTCGAGAAAGTGCGCATCGAAGGTCAGGACCGCCGCCTCGATGCGCCGCGCGCAGGCGGCAATGATCAGATCCTGAGCCGGCAGGGTGATGCCCCGGGCGCCCAGCGCGCGCGCCTCGCGGGTGGCTTCCTCCCAAAGACGGTTGTCGGTGGGCACGTTGATCATCACGTCCATAAAGCCCTCCACGGCCCGGAAAACCGCCGGCCGGGCCACGCCACGCAGCACCTCCAACCGCACCATGCCGCAGGTGGCCAGGTCCAGTGTGCGGGCGCGCCCGACCAATTCGCGGGCCGGATCCCGCCCCTCGCGCAACAGCCCAATCCAGACGCAACTGTCAACGAGCGCGACGGCGGCCATGGGGCTTCGAGGCGGCGGGGACACGGGGGCCGGCAGCCGGGGCCAACGTGCCGTACCTGGTGGCCATCAGGTCGTAGGAGGGATCGAGGGATTCCCGAAGCTCGTCGGGGGTGAAGCCGAGACCCCGTTCGGCGTAGCGCTTCAGCGTGTGCCGCCGCTCCAGTTCCCCGAGGGCGAGGGCCACCGCGGCGGTCTTACTTTCGCAGCCGTAAATGGCCGTGACCCGATCCAGCAACGCCTCATCAATGTGCAGTGTCATCTTCATGCCATACACGGTATGGCAAGCAGCAGACGCCGCCAAGGAAATTCCGAGAAACGCCTCCCCCGTTCCCCCCAAGTCCCCCCACCTGCCCGACGGAGGATGTTTTGGGTGCGCGGGAGCCCGTACCTACCCGGGTAGGGTCGTGTTTCACCGCGACCCACTTCAATGCCGCTGCGTTCGTGCATGCACGAGTGGGAACGCGGGAAGCGCCAGGCGGCAAACCCTGCCCGCGATCTCCCGAGCCACTCCACAGGCGCAACGGACAAGGTCACGGACGTGCGGAAGCCCGTCCCTGCCAAGCTCGGGGGGACGCCTACCGCTGGTCCAGCGGCACGACCTTGAGGCCCTTTTTCCCGACGTAACTCGACTGGGGACGAATGAGCCGGTTGTCCGCGAGTTGTTCCAGCACGTGGGCGGTCCAACCGCTGGTGCGGGCGATGGCGAAGATCGGCGTAAACAGGTCGGTCGGAACCCCGAGGCTGAAGTACACGGTGGCGCTGTAGAAATCCACGTTCGCGTGGAGGCCCTTTTTCTCCAGCATCTGCCCGGCGATGCGGTCCGACATCTGGATCCACTTGGGCTCGCCGAGCTTGGCGGAAAGGATCTGAGCCATGCGCCGGAGGTGCGGCGCGCGGGGGTCGAGCACCTTGTACACCCGGTGCCCGATGCCCATGATCTTGCGCTTCTGGGCAAGGGTCTCGGCCACGTAGGCATCCACACGGTCGGGCGATCCGATCTCCTGCAGCATCTTGATCACTCCTTCGTTGGCCCCGCCGTGCAGCGGCCCTTTGAGCGTGCCGATGGCCGTGGTGATCGCTGAATACATGTCGCTGAGCGTCGCGATCGTCACCCGGGCGCTGAAGGTGGAGGCGTTCATGCCGTGGTCGGCATGGAGCACGTAGCAAAGGTCCAGGGTGCTCTCCTTCTCCGCCGACGGCTTCTCCCCGTCCATCATGTACAGGAAATTCGCGGCCTCCCCGAGGGCCGGATCGGGATGCACGAGCGGTTTGCCCTGGCGCGCCCTGTGGAAGTACGCGGTCACCACCGGAATCTGTGCGATGAGCCTCAGCGCCTTGCGCCGCTGGGCATCCATCGAATCGTCATCGGCCACGGTGTCGTAGCAACCCAGCGCACTGACACCCGTCCGGATGGCGTGCATCGGCGGGCAGTCCGCCGGCAGCCGGGTCAGCAGATCCACCACGCCTTGCGGCAGCTCCCGGTAGCCGCTGAGGACCGCCCGGAGGTCGGCGAGCTCGCGGCGGTTCGGCAGATGATTGTGATGCAGCAGGTACACCACCTCCTCGTAACTCACCCGCCCCGCCAGCTCGTCAATGTCGTAGCCACAATAGGTCAGGCGTCCGACATCGCCCTCCACGTCACTCAACCGGGTGTTTGCAGCCACCACGCCCTCGAGACCCTTGGGGGCCGGGGTGGCAGCGGGCGGGGCGGCGGGCGTGTCAGCAGTGCTCATCAGGAAGGCGGTTCAAACGAGATCGATCTTAGGCGCAGTCTGTTCCCGAAGCTCCATGCGTCAACGGATTTCCCCCCTTTCGGGCCGGAAACCCCGGATCAGACCGCCGGCAGCGGCTCCGTCGGACCGCCCCGGGGCAGCTCGATGATCACGCACAAACCCCGGTCCCCTCCGGGTCGCAGGGAAAGAGAGGCGTTGTCGCCGTAGAGATGGCGCAGGCGGGTCCGGCAGTTGGCCAGTCCGATTCCCGACGGCGGATCGCCACCCGGTGGGATGCCGACACCGTTGTCCTCCACCTCCAGGCGAAGGCGGTCAGCATTTACGGATTGCGCCCGCAGCGTGATCACTCCCGGCCGCACCTGAGGCTCAATCCCGTGCTTGATCGCGTTTTCCACGAGCGGCTGGAGGATCAGGTTGGGCACCGGCGCCCCCAGCAACGAGGGATCCAACTCGCGGCGGATGCTCAGGTGATCCCCAAACCGGATCTGCTCAATCTCCAGGTACCGGTCGAGGAACTCCAGTTCATCGCGGAGGGGTATGGCGTGCTCCCCGGAACGGTCCAGCGCCTGCCGGAGCAGTTCGCTGAGGCGGATCAGCATGCGGTCCGCCGCCTCGACGTCACGGTACATGAGCGTGCTGATTCCCTGGAGGGCGTTGAAGAGGAAGTGCGGATTGAGCTGCATCTGCAGCGCCTGCAACCGGGCCTCCGCAAGGCGCCGCTCCAGCTCCAGTCCGCGCCGCTCCCGGTCCTGCGACTGCCGGTAGAAGGCGACCGCGTGCGCTGCAACCACAATCACCCAGTACACCAGCATGTTGAACACCAGGGTGGCCACCAGGGCATGCCGCAGCGCCTCGGCAAACCCGATGCCGTCCACGACCACTGCGAGGCCCGCCCGCAGCAGGGTCCATAACAGGGCAAACACCCCGCTGGCCGTCAGGTGCAGGACCAGCAGCAGACCCGCCGGGGCGCTGCCCAGCGGGAAACGCCGTGCCAGCGCCATCACCGGCAGGGACAGCAGCGCAAACGCGTACCAATCCCCAAGGGATCGGGTGAGGGCAAAGGCCCAGGTGACGGGCTGGCCGACCTTGATCTGGGTGAGATAGAGCTGTCCTGCAAACGCCAGGCCCAGCAGCGTGAAGATCCCGGCGAACAGCAGACCCCACATCCAGCGGAGACGGGGTTGAGCGGCGGGGCGGGGGGTGTCCTCGGCGGTGACGATGGGGCGCAATCTGGACGGGGAAGTTCCGATTGAAAACGGAGAATCCGTCCCCCCGGGATCCCGGCGCTTGCACCGTCCAGCCGCCTTCCGCACGGTTTTCCCGATGCCAACCGATGCCGCCACCCCGAGCCAGCGGTTGCTGTGGCGGCTGCTGCTGATCCTCGCCGTGGTCGGCGTGGGGGCGGCGGCAATCGTCTGGCGCTTGGTCCGCAGCGCGGGGTCCCCGACAACGCCAGCCGCAGCGCGTCCACAGCACGGGACCGCTCCCCGGCCTCCGAGGGTCCACTTTACCGACATCACCGCAGAATCCGGGATCCGGTTTCGTCATGAAAACGGCGCCCGCGGCGACAAGCTCCTGCCGGAAACCATGGGGGGTGGCGTGGCCTGCTTTGATGCGGATGGGGACGGCGACGCCGACCTGCTCTTCGTGAATTCCACCTGGTGGCCCGACGACCCGCGCCGCGCCACGGAACGGCCGCCCACCACCGTACTGTACCGCAACGACACCGTCCCGGGCGGCCCCATCCGGTTCACGGACATCTCCGCCGGGTCGGGACTCGATGTGGATTTCTACGGCATGGGGGTCGCCTGTGGGGACTTCGACAACGACGGCGCCGTGGACGTCCTGCTCACCGGCGTGGGGGGCAACCGGCTCTTTCGAAACCTGGGTGGGGGCCGGTTCGAGGACGTCACCGCCGCCGCGGGCGTGGGGGGATCGCCGGACGACTGGTCCACGGCGGCCGCCTGGGTGGATGTGGACAACGACGGCGATCTGGACCTGTACGTGGGGAACTACGTCGGGTGGTCCCCGGAACTGGACCGGCGGGTGAACAACCAGTTGGTGGGCGTGGGGCGGGCGTACGGACGCCCCTGGAATTATCCCGGCACGGTCCCCCGGCTGTTTCGAAACGACGGCGGGAGACCGGGCGAGGTCCGCTTCACCGAAGTCTCCGCCGGCAGCGGCCTGCAAGTCACCAATCCCGCCACCGGGCTTCCGGCGGCCAAGACCCTTGCCGTGGCCCCCCTGGACCTCAATGACGACGGGTGGATGGACCTCGTGGTGGCCAATGACACGGTTCAGAACTTTGTGTTCACCAACCGCCACGACGGCACGTTTGCCGAGGTCGGCGAGATGACGGGGATCGCGTTTGATGCCTTCGGACAAGCCCGCGGCGCCATGGGCATTGATGCGGCGCGGATTCGCAATGACCAGGCGGTGGCGGTGGCGATTGGAAATTTTGCCAACGAGATGAACGCCCTCTACGTGGCCAGGAAGGGGGGGCGCGCGGACGCCCTCCTGTTCACCGACGAGGCGGTGGCCGAGGGCCTTGGCCCGGCGAGCCAGTCCCTGCTGAAGTTCGGACTTTTCTTCTTCGACTACGACCTCGACGGTCGGCCGGACGTCCTGACCGCCAACGGCCACATCGAGGAGGCCATTGAGCGGATCCAGCCCAGCGCGCGATACCGGCAACCGGCCCAGCTGTTCTGGAACGCGGGGGGGGCGCCCTCGTTCGTCCCGGTGGACGCCTCGGCCGCAGGTCCCGACCTGTTCCAACCGGTCGTGGGGCGGGGCAGCGCGTACGCGGATTTTGACGGGGACGGCGACCTGGACGTGGTGATCGCCACGCTGGCCGGCCCCCCGCTCCTCCTGCGGAACGACCTGGACCCAGCCACACCCCCGTTGCGGCTCAAGCTGTCCGGCCGTCGTTCCAACCGGGATGCCATCGGTGCCTGGGTGACCGTGGTGGCGGGCGGGCGGACGCTGTCCCGTCAGGTCATGCCCACGAGGAGTTACCTGTCCCAGAGCGAGCTTCCCGTCACGTTGGGTCTGGGCGCGGGCGCCGCGGTGGATGAACTCTGGGTTCAATGGCCGGGGGGGCGGCGTCAGGGCGTATCGCCTCCACCGGCCGGGCCGACCGTGACCCTTGTAGAAGAGGAGACACATTGACCAATCCCCGTTGATCCGCGAACGAAGCAGGTGGGTTGCGAGCCAGTCGGCGGACCGGTGGGGTGAGGCTCCGCCGAACCGTTCGCACAACCGCGAGTCCGTTCCGTGGAACTCCACGCACGGACGGCCCGCCCGATGGCGGCCGTCACGCCAAGGGCAGAAATTCCACCTGAATTGCCCCCGGAGCGATCGTCGCCACCGCGACGGACCGGGGCTGACCAAACCGCGGCTTCCCCGCGTAGCCTGGGTTGACCAGCACCACCCCGTTGCGGGTCTCATGGAAGCCTCGGTGGGTGTGGCCAAAAATCACCGCCGCCGGCTGCGCCTTCAGAAAACGGTTCCCAATGCTCTTTGCGGGGTCCGAGGGATCCACGATGTGATGCAGCAGGATTCGGCGTCCGCAGGCTTCCAGCACCTCGGTGATGCGGAAATCGAGGCCCGTATCCGTGTTGCCCAGCACGGCGGTCACCGGGGCTACGGCTTCCAGTTCCAGGATCAGGCTGGGGTAGCCGATGTCGCCGGCGTGGAGGATGGCATCCACGCCCTCAAAAAGCGTCAGCACCCGCCGGTCCAGGAACCCGTGAGTATCCGCGATCAGGCCAATCCGCGTCACGAAAGGGTCCGGTATCAGGCCCCGGCCTCCGCCGCGGGCTCCTCGGGCTCGGGGTCTGCCTCGGTTGCTGGCGCATCACCACGTTCCACCGGGGATTCGCCCGCCGTCAGGCGCCAGGCCCCGGCGAACAGGGCCGTAAACAGGCCGCCACTCAGGAGCGTGTTGCGGAAGAATTCCCATGTCTGCGGATAGCCGCCGGTCCCCCGGGTCAATGCGACCAGCCATCCGCCGATGCTTCGCGTGTATTCCGGGTTGCGGAAGGGATTGAAGAGCCATGCGGCCGAGTTGGTAACGAGGTAGAACACGAGGGCCCCCAGCACGCCGCCTCCGACGAGCGAGCGCCAGCGGCGGGTCGGACCCAGCCAGCGGCCGAGTCCGAAAAGCAGGGCGTAGCCTGCATAGTTGACCGCCATCAGCGCCAGCCCCGCTCCGGTCACGACCTGCCAGCCGCGCACCCACTGATAGTAGCCGATCAACACGGCGTCCGTGGCCAGCAACAGGACCAGCGGCAGCGACCAGGCACGGGACCCGGGAATCAGCGCGCCCGCGCAGAAGACGAAGGCGTAGACGGCGCTGAAGTTGGGAGGCATGAGCCCGGGCCAACGGGTCAGGGCCATCACCCCGCCAAAAACCCAGGGCAGCCAGCGCTGAAGGCGTTCGTTCAACAAGGCGGCCACGTTACCCGGGCGTGCCCGGAAGACAAGCGGCGGGACCGGCCCGCCGATCCGCCC
>JAHCBB010000041.1 GCA_019634635.1 Verrucomicrobiia bacterium | reverse complement strand
CAATCCGGCAGGTCCAGCCGCGGAGCCATTGCGGGTGGGGGCTTTGGCGAGAGGTCTAGAGGATGTTGGCCGCAAGTTCGGCCAGCTCGCTGCGTTCCCCGCGGGAAAGCTCGATGTGGGCGGCGATGGCATGCTCGCGGAACCGGTTGACGACATAGATGAAGCCGTTGCTCGCCGCATCCACGTAAGGGTTGTCAATCTGGTACGGATCACCAGTCAGCACGATTTTCGTGCCGTTGCCCACCCGGGTGATGATGGTTTTGACCTCGAGCGGCGTCAGGTTCTGCGCCTCGTCAATGATCATGAACTGGCCGGCAATGCTGCGTCCGCGGATGTAGCTGAGGGCCTCGACAACCAGCGTGCCGTTGCGCAGCAGGTCCGTGCCGCGGCGGCTGTCCTGGCCCATGTTGAGGTCACCCAGCATCTCGAGGGCGTCATGGATGGGCTGCATCCACGGCGACAACTTCTCCTCCAGGGTGCCGGGCAGGAACCCGATCTCGCGACCCATCGAGATGGTCGGCCGGGCCACCACCAGGCGCCGGAACTCGCGGTCATTGACCGTTCGCTTCAACCCGGCGGCCAGGGCCAGCAGGGTCTTCCCCGTGCCGGCCTTGCCCATGAGCGTCACAAGCCGGATCCGCTCGTCCAGCAAGGCGTCGAGGGCGAAGTGCTGCTCGCGATTGCGCGGCCGGATGCCCCAGACGTTTTGCACGTCGTGCAGCGGGACCAGGCGACGTCCGGTGAGGTCCACCCGGCCCAGCATGGTGCGCTTCGATTCCCCCTCCGCGACCAGGGTGCAGTACTCGTTGGGGCTTCGGACCGGTCCCGGGTCCAGGGGCAGCTCCCCGGCCGCCCGGAAGTCCGCCAGCCGTGCCGCCGGCTGGGCCATCTCGAACATGCCGGTGTACAGGTCGCGGAGGTTGACCCGGTCCGTTTCGTAATCCTCGGCGGGCAGCCCGTAGGCGTCGGCCTTCAGCCGGAGATTGATGTCCTTGGTGACCAGGATCGTCGGCGACGAGGGATCGGCCGCCCGCACCGCGAGGGCCAGAGCCAGGATGCGATGGTCCACGGAGCCGTGGTCGGACAGGGAGGCCGAGGCGGCGGCGAAGCCATTCCGGGCTGCGGCTTCCGGAACCTGAAAGCGGTCCGCGAAGACAATCCGAAGCTGTCCGCCATGGTCCAGCTGCACCCCGTCCGCCAGGGATCCCCGGCTGCGCAGCTGGTCGAGGAACCGGCTGACCGTCCGCGCGTTCTGGCCGCGCTCCGACGTCTCCCGCTTGAACTTGTCAATCTCCTCAATGACCTCGATGGGCACCAGGACGTGGTTGTCCTGAAAATTCCTCAGGGCGTCCGGATCGTGCAGCAGGACATTGGTGTCGAGGATGTAATTCTTCACCCGGGAGGCCACCGGTGTGGGACGGGCGGACTTCCGGGGGGATTTGCGCGTCGGGTGAAGGAAGGATCCGGTCGGGGCGATCAGGGATGCTTCGGGAAAAGGATCGGACACGGGATCACAGTGGGGAGACCTCTGCGGCTGACAAGGCGAATTCCCGTTTGCGCAAGGAATTCACACAACCCGTGGGGTCGTCTGTCAGAGCCGGCCCCAATTGCTGGGGTCCGGCCAATCCGACAACGGCCCGGTCGCGTCCTGCGCGGAGGAGCTGTCCCGCAGCCGCCGGTTGGATCGGTGGCGGTGGTCAGGGCTGGTCGCGACCGGAGCCGACAGGGGGCGGTGCGAGGCGGTCGAGAAAGTAGGGGGGGGAGAGTTCGCTTTCGGTGATCGGGCGCGGATAGCCGGGGCGTTCGTAGTCGAACTTGTAGCGATAGGCGACCACCGGTTTGTCCGTCGGCACCGGCACGGCCGCCTCCCACCGGTCGGTGGTTCCCTCGACCCGTTGCATGGGGAACAGCGTCTCCTCGATCATGACATAGGCGCTGACCTGGGGGTTGTTGGCACCGCGATACGAGGAATCCCACCGCACCTCAAACCGGTAGATCTCCTCCGTCACCGGCACGGCCGAGCGCGGGGTCAGATTGACCATCTGGGACGTGCAGCCGGCTGCGAGGAGCACCGCCGGCAGGAACACGAGGTTGGCAAGCTTGCGAAACGTCACGGGCTGGCAGCGTGCCCACAGGGCGAGGGTCCCGCAAGCGCCCCGCAGCTGCGGATGTCACCACGTGGCAATCGAGTCCGCAGCGAAGATGGCCTCCACCACCTGCTCGTAGTCTGCGGCGCCGCCGGACAAATCCACGACTTCGACGGTCAACGAGGGATCCTGTTGCAGGGCCTGGATCAAGTTGCCCACCCAGTCGTCGGGCGGGGCGGTCAGGAGGTGAAGCTGGCGGATCATCGTCAAAATCGCATCAGCGCGGTGGTGCCCGCCGCAAGGCGCGCAACGCCTGCGGCGTCGAGGGTCTCCCAGGGCACGGGTGCCTCCCCCAGATCGTTCAGGTGCGGGGAGCCGGACTCGACGTACACCGGACGTCCCAGTTCACGGAACACCGGAAGGTAGCGGTTGAAGTTGTCGTCATCCACGAGGTCGTCGGTGAACTCCGACAGGGCCAGCACCGCGGGACCCTGCAGATAGAGGTCGAACACGACCTTGCGCCAGGTGGCCACGCCTGCGGCGATGCGCACCGCCTCGGCCGGACGCGCACTCGATCGAGGATCGGAGGTCACCACCAGCAGCACCCTGGGCGCCTTGGTACTCATGAATCAATTGAAGCTGACAAAGCGGTCCGTGCCGGCAATGAGGTCGCTCACCACGGTGAGCCCGGCGAAGGTGGCGCGCCCGGTGACGGGCAGGTCGCGGCGGTGGGCACCATACGCGCAGGCGTAGAGCTTGAGCCCCTCCGACTGGAGCGCCTGCAGGTCGGCGCGGTCCACGCCGGGAACCGCATCGTCAATGCAGTACAGGTACACGTCGCAACCGCACCGGAGGGCCGCGCCGGCGAGGCGGACCCCGTGGTGGAATCCCGCGGCGTCGGGTCCGCAGGAGATCAGGATGCCCAGCTTGCGGCGGGGTGCGCTCATCGCGGACGCAGGTTGGGCCGGTGGATCCCGGACGTCCAGACCCGGAGTTGGCGGCGCGGCGTCCGGGGCGGGCTCACGCCGGCTCCTTGAGCATTTCAATGAAGCGCTTCATCGCCGGGGACAGCACCTTGCTGCGCCGGTGGATCACGGCGAGCGGGCGCTCCGGTATGGGCTTGGCGAACGGCACGGCGACGAGCGTCTGTTTGGCCACCTCCTGGGCCACGGTGCCCGCCGGCACCACCGCCACCCCGGCTTCGATCTCAACGGCCCGCTTCACGGTCTCGATGTTGTCGAACTCCATGACGATCTTCACCTCGATGCCCTGGTCGCGCAGCAGGCGGTCCACGGCCCGGCGCGTCGGGATGTCGTGCTCGAACCCGATGAAACGCTGTCCCTGCAACTGGGCGAGCTGCACCGATTTGAGGCGCGCAAACGGGTGTCCCGGATGGCAGATGAGCGTCATGATCTCCTGCCGGAAGGGAAGCACTTCGATGCGCGGATCCTTGACCGGGTAGGCCACCAGCCCGAGATCCACCACGTTGCCCAGCACGTCCTCGTACACCTGGTTGGCCCGGCGATACTCGATGTGGATGCTCACCGTGGGAAAGGCCTTCAGGTAGCGTTTGACGTAGGGGGGCAGATTGTGCAGGCCGATGCTGTAGATGGTGGCGACGCGGATCGAGCCGGCGACGACGTCATGGGCCTCCTGCAACTGGTTCAGGAGGCTGTCGTAGGTCTGGATGATCTGTTTGCCGCCCTCGTACAGCAGGCGGCCCTCGTGCGTCAGCCGGAAGCGCTTCTTGCTGCGTTCAATCAGCAGGCACTTCAGCTGGCGCTCCAGGGAACTGACCTGCTGGCTCACCGCACTTTGGGTGATGCCGTTGATCTGGGCCGACTTGGTGAAGCTCTCCGTCTCCGCCAGATCACAAAAAACCCGGAAACTCTGAATTTGCACGGCATGAGTGTAACTCATTTTCGCGGCCATGCATTCGGACAATTGATGGGAATTTTACACGGGGTCCCCAAAGGCCCGGGTGGGCGTTGTTGTTTTCGGGACCGCCGCTGTGGTTCGATCGTGGGGTGGCGAAGGACCCGTGGATCGAACTCCCGGACGGCCCCCGGGTGCGCATCGTGTACGAGGACCGCTCCGTGCTGGTGCTGGACAAGCCGGCGGGCTGGCTGGTGGCCCCCGAGGACTGGGAGCAGACGTCGCGCAATCTGTCCCGGGCGCTCCGGGCGGGAGTGGACGCCGGGGACTGGTGGGCGCGGTCCCGCAACCTGAGGTTCCTCCGCCCGGTCCACCGCCTGGACGCCGAAACCACCGGGCTGCTCATGCTGGTCAAGCACGAGGGCGCCATGGCCGCGTATTCCCGGCTCTTCGCGGGCCGCGCGATCGAGAAACGGTACCTCGCCGTGGTCGGGGGGACGACGCCCTCGGCCGCGTGGACCCGGGAGGATCCCCTGGGACCCGAGGCGGGTTGGCCGGGGCGGCAGCGCGTGGACTGGCGGGAGGGCAAGCCGGCGGTGACGGCGTTTCGCGTGATGGCCGCCGGGGCGACCCGCGCCCTGGTGGAAGCCTTGCCGCAAACCGGCAGGACCCATCAGATCCGCCTCCACCTTGCGGCGAGTGGCTGTCCTGTGGTCGGGGACGCGCTATACGGGCGCCCGGATCCGGAGGGGCTGGCGCTCCGCGCAGTCGGGCTCCGCTATCTGGACCCGTTTCGGAAACGGCCCGTGGTCATCGAGGCGGAAGCCGGTGCGTTTCGCCAGCGGTTCGGGTGGGGTCCGGCGGACGCATCGCCCTCTCCCGGACCGATCATCCGGGAACTCCCGTCTTCGGCACCCCACGGCGGGCCGGGGCGTGGAACAGTTCGTCGCCCTTCAGCCCGGTCAGGAGCTCGATCCCCTTCAGCAGGCGAAACAGGGCAAGCATCATGATCAGCAGGCTGGGAACCATGATCACCGGATACGAGATCCAGTTCAGGCGTCCGAGCTGGGCCACGTGCTCCGACGACCCGGGCGTCGCGGTCACGATCCATCGGGCCAGGAAGAAGTTGAGGCCGGCGCTGAAGAGGAATGCGGCCGCCAGGACCCACGACGCATTGTGCAGGAGCCGGTCGAAGCCGGCGACGTTCTCGCGTTCGACGAGGCGGCGGCCGATGCGCGCGGTGTCCAGCACCTGGTCGTTATAGATCAGCGTCTTCACCAGCGGCTGCCGGGTCCGCAATGTCAGCGGAATGGCGAGCCCCAGCACCAGCGGCACCGCGGCCTCCTTCAGGGCGAACCACAGGTTGTCCACCTTGAGCAACCCCAGACCTCCGGTCAGCAGGACACTCGTCAATCCGACCATCGCAAACACGTTCCACGTGCGTCGCCGGACCAGATCATACAGCCCATAGGCCAGCGGCACCGACAGGGCGATCACCAGGGCCCAGACCGGACCCAGCCGCCCGGGCTTGCTCAATTGGGTCAACAGCAATCCTGGCAACAGGGCATTGCAGACGAGGTTGACCCAGAGGTTTTCCCTGGGAGCGGTGGGGGTCCTGTCCGGGGAGTCAGGAGGAGGAGCGGTGCTTGCTTCGGTCGCCATGCGGATCAACGTGCATTGAACCTTTGCGAGACGACGTTCCAAGACAACCGGAATTCCGACCGGCGACCGCCCGGCTCAACTTTCGGATCCTGGCCCTCCTGTGGTTGCCGGTGTCGGCCGGGGCGTTGTTCCTGCTGTTCCAGGATACGGCCTGGCGGCATCAGGCGACCGTTCCCAAGGCCATCGCCGCCGTCCGGATCGAGCAGTGGTTGGCGCTCCTGTTGCTTGCGGTCCACGCCGGGATTGGATGGCGCGCGTGGTGCCATTCGCCCTCAGGATCCCCATGACAGGCACCCGCCCCGGGATCAGACTGGCCGCATGCCGTACTACGAGTACGAGTTGTGTGACGGGCAATGCGCCGCCTGCGGGGGACGCTTCACGCTGCGACGTCCGCTCAGCGCCAAAGCGTTGGCGGCGTGCCCGGCATGCCGGCGTCCAATCCGGAAGGTTCTGACCCCGTTCAGCACCCCGACGCTGACCCGGCCGCTGTCGGTTTCCGATGCGAAGAAGGCCGGCTTCACCGTGCTGAAACGCGTGGGCCGCGGGGAGTATGAGCGCCAGTGATGACGACTGCCGCGAATCCTGCTTTTCAAACCGCGGATCGCGATCCACGTTGGGAGGGTCATGCCTGAGATGGAAGCCATCGAGCGCGCGATCGCCGGAACGGCCCGGCGGTTGCGGTGGATGCGGGGCTGGCAGGGATTGTGGAAGGGCGCGGTCGCCGGTGCCGCGGTGTACCTCGCCGCACTGGCAGCCTACAAGCTGCTGCCGCTTCCCGCGGTGGTCGTTCCCTGGGCGGCGATTCTCGCGATCCTGTCGGTGATCGCCGCGTTCATCGTCGGGTTCTGGCGGAAGACTTCGCGCATCGAGGCGGCGCGGTGGCTGGATGAGCGGGAGCATTTGCAGCAGCGTCTGGCGACCGCGCTGGAGGTGTCGCGGGATGAAGCCCGGGGGCGGGGTGCCTGGGGCCACCTCGTTGTGTCGGATGCTGCGGCCATCGCCGGGCGGATCCAGCCTCAAACGCTGCTGCCGTTGCAGCTTCCCCGGCTGGCCCGAGTGCTGGTGGCGATGCTGGCCGTCACCGTGGCGTTGGGATTCCTGCCCGAGTTCAGGACGCGCGCCCACGTGCAGCAGCAGGCGGATGCCGAAGTGATTCGCGAAGTGGGCCGCCAGCTCGATGCGCTGACCCGCAAGACCTTGGAGCAACGCCCGCCGGCCATGGAGCCGGTGCGTCGCCGTCTGGAGGAAGTCCAGGAACTGGGGCAGCGCCTGTCCGAGGCCAAGCTGAGCCGCGACGAGGCGTTGAAGGATCTCGCCAGCACGACGGACCGGCTGCGGGAACAGGCGGCGGACCTTGCCCGCAACCCCGCGTTGAAGCGCATGGAGAAGGCGGCCCGGTCGCCGTCCGGACGCAGCCCCTCCGGCCAGTCCTCAATCCAAAAGCAACTCGATGCGCTCCAGAAGCAGCTCGGGGAGCGTCCGCCCCCCCCCGAGGCGGCCGACGAATTGCAGCGGGGTCTGGATCAACTGAAGGAGGCGGCCAAAGGGCTGGCGGACAACGCCTCGGGGAATCCGGAGGCGGTGCAACAGCAACTGGCGGCCATGGCCAGCGATCTGGCGCGGAAGGCGGAGGCGCTTGGCCTGCCGCTGCCCAGCCTTGATGAGGCGGTGGCGGCGCTGCAATCCTCACAGATTGATCAATTCCTCCGGGACCTGCAGACGGCCGAAAATGATCTCGAAAAGCTGGCGGACCTGGCGCAGCAAATCGCGCAATTGCAGCAACAGGCCCAGCAGATGGGGCGTGATCTGGCGGAGCAGCTCCAGAACGGCCAGGCGGAGGCGGCGGTGGAGAGTCTTCGTCGCCTGCAGGCTCTACTGCAGCAGCCCGGCCTCTCGGAGGCCCAGCGCCGGGAGCTGCAGGAGGAGATCAGCCGCGCCGTCAAGCCCGCAGGGCAATACGGGGAGGTCGGCCGGCACCTGGAGCGCGCCTTGCAAAACGCCCGGGCGGGGGACTCGACCCAGGCCCGGGAATCGCTGGCGCAGGCCCAGCGGGAGCTGGAGGACCTGATGAAACAGATGGGCGACCTGGAAGGCATGATGGCCTCGCTGGCCAACCTCCAGAAGGCCCAGGCGTGTGTGGGAAACTGCCAGGGGTGGGGAATCAAGCGGGGACTCGGCGTGGGCTTGGGGAAGGGCAAGGGAGGCAAGGGGGTCGGGACGTGGTCGGACAGCGACGCCTGGTCCATGCCCGATCAGATTGACGATCTTTGGGACAATTCGGGAATCAACCGTCCGGACCAGGCCGGCCGGGGCCAGACGGAACGTGAGGCGTCCGTGGACGGTGCCCTGGCGCCCACGAAGGTACGTGGGCAGATGCAGCCGGGGGGTCCGATGCCCAACATCACCCTCAAAGGGCTCAGCATCCGTGGTGAGAGCCGGGTGGCCTACACCGAGGCGGTGACGTCCGCCCAAAGTGAAGCGCAGGCGGCCCTGAACCAGGAGCAGGTTCCCAAGGCTTATCGCCGGTCCGTGCGGGATTACTTCGACGACCTGGATCCCTAGTCGGCAAGGCGCCAAGGGTCGCGCCGCGAGCGCGCCGTCCGGACCCGCCGCCCATCACCCGGATGACGTTCCGCGCGGCGACGCATCCCGCGGGGTGTCCAGCCGGCTGGAATCCACCTGCACCAGCTGGCATTCCTTTGCCAGTTCAATCAGGAAATTGGCGGTGACCCGCGTCAGATTCCGACGCTCCTGGTCCAGCCACCAGGCCAGCAGCGGCAGGGCGAGGAGCAACAGCCACGACCCGGATCCGGTGAGCGTGCCGATCAGCACGAGGGTGAAACCGGCCACCGACCAGAACAGCGCGCGGGCCAGAAAACTCCAGCGGGCCTTCAACCGGCAGCGGATCATCTCCCGGCGCCCGGGAAACCACTCGCCCGCCGTTGTCAGTTGCAGGCAGGCCCAACGGGAACCGTAAATCTCCACGTCGTAGGGACTCCAGCCGGCGTCCGGCTTGTTGGGCCACTTCCGCTGATCCAGCCGCTCGAGGACGCGTCCGAGGAACACCATGCGATCCATGCCCGACTCGCTCCAGAACAGCAGCCGGTCGAGGTCGTCGCCCTGATCGCCAAGGATCAGCGAGTTCAAGTTCTCCTGGTCGCCGAGTGCGCGTTGCTGTCCGCGCAGATGCCCCTGGTGGCGCGCCCACCCCCGGACGATGGGCTGGAGAAAAAACAGCAGCGCCACCAGCGGACGCGACCACCAACGCCGGTGGCCTGGCGGCAGCTCGGCCTGGCCCGCGGCGATGCCGCACATGGCCAGGGAGAAGCACAGGCTGGCGAGGCCGACCGAGGCGAGGTGGGGCACCACCGACCCGAGCACCAGGAGCGGCAGCGTGACCAGCACATGGTATTCCAGGCTGGTCGGCACCACCAGAATCAGGCTGGGCGGCGTGGCGTAGATGCTCTGGAAGAACGCACTGCCGAACAGTCCGTGATAGATGATCGGCGCGCGGGTCTCGACTCCGAACTTGGCCGGCGAATAGATGCGGCCGTGCCAGATCGAACCGCCGAAGCGGTTGAAGTTTTCCGGATGCCGCCGTTCCAGCAGGGCCTCGGCGGCACCGTATCCGGACTGCTGGCGGAGGTAGGCGCCGACGGTGTTGCGCCGGTAGTGCCAAACAAAGCCGGCTGCGCTGAAGCCGATCCGGTAGTTCCGCTGCTGCAGCCGCCAGCAGATGTCCACGTCGTCCCCGGCGGTCCGGTAGATCGGGTCGAAGCCGCCGACGCTCTCCAAGGCCCACTTGTAGAAGGCCATGTTGCAGCCTGGAATGTGTTCCGCGATGCGGTCGGTGAGCATCACATGCGCAGGGCCGCCTGGGGAGACCATCACGCATGCGGCGGTCGGGGCGTCGTCGGGCGGGAGGAAATTGTGTCCCCCGATACCGACGAAGCGCGAGTTCAGCAGGTCACCCACCAGGTGCCGGAGCCAGTCCTCGTCGGGTCGGCAGTCCGAATCGGTGAAGGCGACGATCTCCCCGGTCGCCGCGGCAATCCCGGTGTTTCGGGCCACCCCCAGGCCCTGGTTCATGGCATGACGGAAGTAGCGCACGGCGGGGAATTCCGACGCGACGGCCGGGGTGCTGTCCGTGGACCCGTCGTCCACAAGCAGCACTTCGTAGTCCGGGTAATTGAGCGCTTCGAGCGACTGGAGACAGGACCGCAGCGTGGCGTCGCCATTGTAGCTGGCCACCACCACCGACACCCGGGGGGTGTGCGGCAGCGGGTATCGCGGTGCCGCGACAAACTGGCGGCGCACCGTCTCGAACGCCGGCTTGGGGCGCCGGTCCCGGGTCACCAGGCCAAAGGCCCAGTCGTCAACGGCGCGTCCGTCCTTGAACCAGTCATCGGTGAAGGCAAAGCAGATCACCCCCGCGCATCCTGCCCGGAATGCCGACTCGATCTGCCAGCCCAGGGTTTCGGCCTGCTGGGCCTCCGTCTCGCGCAGCGAATCCAGCCCGAATTCCCCGAGCACCAGCGGACGGGTGTCGGCCAGCATCTGCAGCCGGGCCAGGTAGTTCTCGAACGGGCGGGGTTGGTGCAGGTAGAGGTTCCAGCAGCAGAAATCCAGACGCCTCGGCCGCAGGAATTCCGTCGGCGGGAAATTGCCGAAGGTGCAGAGCAGCTCCGGGTCCTCCGCCTTGGCCACCGCGATCAGCTCGTCAATGAACCCGGCCACGGCGGCGGCGCCGCTCCATCGGACAATGTCGGCGGGGATTTCGTTGACCACGGAGAGCGCAAAGACCGCCGGGTGCCGGGCACAGCGCCGGGCGGCCTCGCGCACGGCTTCGCGTGCTTCCGCCGCAAGGTCCGGCGCGTCCAGGAAACACAGGTGCTTGTTCCATGGAACGTCCACCAGCACCCGGAGCCCGTGCCCGGCGGCAAGATCGAGGAACCACCGGGGGGGCACATGATAGACCCTCAGCAGGTTGGCCCCGAGCTCGCAGACCTGGGTGAGGTCCCGCCGTGCGTCGTCGGGATCCGGAAACGGCTCCCCCGCCGTGTTGGGCGCGAACGGACCGTAGGTCACCCCTTTCGGATGAAACTTGCGTGTTCCCTGCCGGAAGAACTTGCCGTCCACGCGCACCCGGGGGGTGTCGGTGGCGGGCGGAATCCCGACGGGTTCGGCATGCGGCATCACGATGCGGCCGCCGCGCAGACGGTGGCGGACCGCAGACGAATGAAACGGATCGTGAGCCTCTGCGGGAACAGAAATCCGCGGGAGGATGCCCGGTGTTTCCGGCTCCGGAGCCGGCGGCACCAACAGGCGTGGAGGCGGGCCACTGTTCACGGTGGGATAAGCTCCGGGTCGCGGCCTCGTGCCGCTGTCCGGCGGATCCGGACGGCCGCCGCGGGTCGGGTCGCGGGCCGCCGCCCCTTGGGGCATCGGACCGCGGGTGAGACTGGAGCGTTCGTTGATTATTCACGATCCGCAGGACCGAGCGGGCCGCCGGGCCAATCCGGATTCCGTGACTGGCGGCGACGGCACCGGGCGTCCATGCTCCCCACCCGACATGTGTCCCCTTCCGCATCGGCCCCAGCCGGTGGATGCCCGCAGCACGCGCCGGCGTGTGCCCCGCTCCTTCAAGGAGCTGACGCCGAGCAACCACTTCAATCCGCGAACATTCTTCCGCGAAATGGTGTGGAAGGCCCTGGTCACGCCGCGGAGCGGCTCGTTCAAGATCCCGAGGTTTCCCGTCCTCGGCAGCCGTGAACTGGCGCTCACGTGGATTGGGCACGCGTCGTTCCTGGTCCAGTTCCCGGATCTCAACCTCATCATTGACCCGAACTTTGCCAACTGGCTGTTCCTGCTGAAGCGGCTCAAGCGCCCCGGCATCCGCGCCGCGGACCTTCCCCCGATTGACGTCGTGCTCCTGACGCACGCGCACTTCGATCACTTCCACCGGCCGTCGCTGCGCCGTCTCCCGCCCTCTCCGAAGATCGCGATCCTGCCGTGGGGATGCGGGTCCCTCGCGAGACGGCTCGGATTCGACCGCATCGTCGAACTGCATTGGTGGGAGAGTTTTGGCAGCGGCGACTGGAAGGTGACCCTGGTGCCCGCAAAACACTGGGGTGCCCGCACGCTCCGCGATGCGCACCGGGGGTGGGGCGGCTTTGTGATCGAGCACCACGGGCGCCGGGTGTACCACGCCGGGGACTCCGCCTACTTCGAGGGCTTCCGCGAGATTGGCGAGCGGATGCGACCGGAGCTCGCATTGCTGCCGATCGGCGCCTATTTTCCCGACTCCTTCCGCAGCGTGCACATGGGACCGGACGAGGCGCTGGCCGCGTTCCGGGACCTGCAGGCCCAGTGGCTCATCCCGATGCATTTCGGCACCTTCAAACTCAGCTTCGAGGCGATGGAAGAGCCGGAGCGCTGGTTGCGACAGCTCGCCGGGGAGCAGCGGCTGGTGCGTCAGCTTCGCGTGCTGGAGGAGGGCGTGCCCGAAAAGTTTTGATCGGCATCCCTGCCGGTGATCCGACGTTCCAGGAGGATCACGTCCAGCCAGCGCCCGAATTTGTAGCCCACCTCCCGGAGATGTCCGGACGGCACAAAGCCGAAGCGCGCGTGCAGCCGGAGGCTCGGTTCGTTCGCGGCGTCCACCAGCGCCAGCAGGACGTGCATTCCGCGCGCCGCCGCCGCCGCGATCAACGGGGCCATCAGGAGCGTGCCCACCCCGCGTCCGCGATCGCCGGCAGCCACGTAAATGGAGGTCTCCGCCGTGAACCGGTACCCTGCCCGATCCTGCCACCGGCTCAGCGAACTCCACCCGGAAATCCGTGGCGGGCCGCCGGACACCGCCTCCTCCGCGACCAGAACCGGCAGCCGGGCCCGTTCATGGGCCTCCAGCCACCACTCCTGTTGTTCGGGGGTCCGGGGCGTCTCGTCGTAAGTGGCGGTGGTGGTCCGCACGGCGTCGTTGTAGATCGCGAGGATGCCCGGGCCGTCGGTGCGCGTGGCCGGGCGGATTCGGGGTGCCGACATGATGGGGAACGGAAATCCGGTGCCTACACAGCCACCGGTGCGGCGATCGCGGGATGCGGGTCGTATCCCGAGAGCTGGAAGTCTTCGAATTCAAACTCGCGAAGCTCCCGCCGTTGCGGGTTCAGCGTGAGCCGTGGCAGCGGGCGCGGCTCACGCGCCAGTTGGGTGCGCACCTGGTCCACGTGGTTCGCATAGATGTGGGCGTCGCCCAGCGTGTGAATGAAGTCGCCCGGCTGCAGGTCGCAGACCTGGGCGACCATGTGGGTGAGCGCCGCGTAGCTGGCGATGTTGAACGGCACCCCGAGAAACAGGTCGGCACTGCGCTGGTACAGCTGGCAGCTCAGGGTGCCGTCGGCGACATAGAACTGGAACAACGCATGGCAGGGTGGCAGGGCCATCTGCTGCAGTTCCCCGGGATTCCATGCGGTCACCATGAGCCGTCGGGAATCCGGGGTGGTGCGGATCTGGCGCACGACCTCGTCCAACTGATTCAGCGAACGCCCGTCCGGCGACCGCCAGTCGGTCCATTGCGCCCCATACACCCTCCCCAGGTCGCCGGTCACGGGGTCGGCCCATTCATTCCAGATCGTCACCCCCCGCTCCTGAAGCCAGCGCACATTGGTGTCCCCGCGGAGGAACCAGAGGAGCTCGTACAGGATGCTCTTGAGGTGCACCTTCTTGGTCGTCACCAGCGGGAATCCCTCGCTGAGACGATACCGGCACTGGGCGCCAAAGAGGGAATACGTGCCCGTGCCGGTCCGGTCCGGCTTGAACCGGCCCTGCTCCAGCACCTCGCGGAGGAGTTGCAGATACGCACGCATCGGCCCGCGAGGGTACAAGCCGCGTCGAGGGCATCAATCCCGTTGCCCGGCCGGTTCGAGGCGGAGGTAGATCGCCTTGAGATAGGCGGCCTCGGGGAAGGTCGCCGGGTGGTCCGGGGGATGCCCGGTCGTTGCCTGCTCCGCGAAGGGGCGTCCGGACCGGACAACCCCGGCCCGGACGACTCCGAAGAATTCCGGGGCGCTGACGTGAGCGCTGCAGGAAGCGGCGACCAGCCGGCCGCCCGGACGGAGCCGTCGGAGGGCGCCCCGGACCAGATGCCCGTAGGCATCAAGGGCGTCGGTCCGTTCCGCCTCCCGTCGCGCCAGGGAGGGTGGATCCACGACAACGACGTCGAATTCAGGCGGTGACCGTCGCGCCAGCCATTCGAAGGCGTCAGCCTGGACGGCTTCATGGCGCACCTCGCGGACACCCGGGAGGTGGCGGTTGGCTTCGAGGTTCCGTCGTGCTTCGGCCAGGGCAGGCGCCGAGATGTCGAGATCCGTAACGGTCCGCGCCCCGCCGCGTGCCGCGTGCACGCTGAATCCACCGGTGTGGCTGAACAGGTTGAGCACCCGGGCGCCGGAGGTGAACGATCCGACCCGGTGACGATTCTCGCGCTGATCGAGGAAGAAGCCGGTCTTCTGTCCGCGCAGCACCCCGGCCTCGAAGATCAGGCCACGTTCGAGAAACGGCACCTGTGCCGGTCCCGCAGCCGGTCCGGCCTCGTGCCCCTCGGGAAATCCGGCGGCCGCGGCGGCATCCCGGACATTGCGGCTAAACCGGACCACGATGCGATCGGGCGCCAGCGTTGCGGACAGCAATGCCGTCAAGCCGGGGATTCGCCGCAGCCACGCCGCCGTGTAAAGCTTCATCACGAGGGTGGTTCCGTACCGGTCGAGCACGAGCCCGGGCCAGCCGTCGTTCTCCCCATGAATCCACCGATGGCCCGTGGTGTCAGGGCCGAACAGGGCGGCGCGGCGCTCCACCGCGGCCATCAGGCGCCGGCGCCACCACGCTTCATCGAGGGGTTCCGGCGCGCCGGCGTGGAGGATTCGCAGCCGGATGGGCGAAGTGGCATCGTAGAGTCCAATCGCCAGAAAACGGTCCCGCCGGTCAAAGATCACCCCGAGATCCCCGGTAACCCCTTCGCGATGAAGGCTCCGGACCGAGTCGGCAAACACCCAGGGATGTCCGGACCGCACCGCCCGTTCCGCCGCGGGAGCGATCCGCAGCCGCAGCGGCGGGGAGGCATCCGCGAGACCGGACTCCTGCGCACGGAAACTTCCCTTGCCCCCTCCGCCGCCCCTCCTAACCTCGGCCCGCTCTGGTATGGTTGAACTCACCAACGAGGAAATCCGCCGTTATTCGCGTCACCTGATCCTGCCCGAGGTCGGCCTCGCCGGACAGCGCAAGATCCGCAACACCTCGGTCCTGTGCGTCGGCGCGGGCGGACTGGGGTCGCCGATCGCCATGTACCTGGCCGCGGCGGGCATCGGAAAACTCGGCATCGTGGATTTCGACACCGTGGACGTGTCCAACCTGCAACGCCAGATCCTCCACACCGATGCCGATGTTGGCACGCCGAAGGCGGATTCCGCGCGGACGGCGATCGCCGCGATCAACCCGAATGTGGAGGTGGTCCTTCACAAGGTGCGCATCTCCTCGGAGAACGCGCTCGATCTCATCCGGCCCTACGACATCGTGGTGGACGGGACCGACAACTTTCCCACGCGGTATCTGACCAACGACGCGTGCGTGCTGCTGGGCAAGCCCAACGTGTACGGCTCGATCTTCCGGTTCGAGGGGCAGGCCAGCGTCTTTGCGCCGCGCCTCGGCGGGCCGTGCTACCGGTGCCTGTATCCGGAGCCGCCGCCGCCCGGGATGGTCCCGAGCTGCGCCGAGGGTGGCGTGCTGGGCGTGCTGCCGGGCATTGTCGGCTGCATCCAGGCGACCGAGATCCTCAAGCTCGCGCTGGGCAGGGGCAGTCCACTGATCGGACGCCTGCTCCTGTTCAACGCCCTCGACATGAAGTTCCGCGAATTGAAGCTGCGGCGGGATCCGCAGTGCCCGCTGTGCGGCGACGCTCCCTCCATCCGGGAACTCGTGGATTACGACCAGTTTTGCGGGGTGGTGCCCGAGCCGGCCGTGTCCGGGGTGCATCCCGACGAGGTGACGGTGCAGGACATGCAGCGCGCCCTGCAGGATCCCGCGCTGGGGATCCGGGTGATTGACGTCCGGGAACCCGATGAGCAGCTGATTGCCCGCGTGGACGGCGTGCCCCTGGTCCCGCTCAGCCTGCTGGGACAGCGCTTCACCGAACTCGACCCCAACGCGCAGATCTATCTGCACTGCAAGTCCGGCAAACGCTCCATGAAGGCCCTCGAATTCCTGCGGCAACAGGGCTTCAAGTACGTCAAATCGGTCCGGGGCGGGATTGAGGCCTGGTCGGACCAGATTGATCCTGCCGTTCCGAAGTACTGAGCTTTCCTGCGGAGCTTCCCGGATCCGGCGGGAGCGGCCCGCGTTGGCCTAGCGCCGTGAGGGGTCCCCGAGACCGTTCCAGAGTCCGTTGTGACCGCCGGGGGACGTGCTGGTCCTGCCATCCAGCACGTCGGGCAGGAGGGTTCCCGCGTGGCCGTCGGCGAACACCAGGGTGACGCGGCCCAGATTTCTGGCTGCCGGGGTCGCCCGGTGGGCATCCGAGCCGTCATGGCCCCCTTCGTAGTAGGCGTTGCCGCTGCCGGGCTCGGTGCCGGAACGCCGGCTGCCCCGCGAACCGAGTTCCATCGAACCCAGGGGCGGATCCAGCACATAATCCCCCGAGCCGCCCTTCCCATACGGGTTTTCGGGATTGCCCCCGCGGGCTCCCTTGGTGTCCCCAAGGGCCACCGTTTCGGACGCCGCCTGCAGCGACGACAGCCGGGCATGAAACGGGGGAATGCCCTCCGGTTGCCGGTTGTTGCCCAGGTATTGGTAGTTGTAGCCGTAACCCCCGTAGTACACGGAACGCTCCGTCTCGACCGGGCCGGGGTCCACCGTGTGCGCAAACGCCTTGACCAACAGCTTGCGCTCCTGCGGCGTGAGGTTCGGACTCAGATACACCGACGGCGTCTGCATGTAGGGGAACACGGAGTCCGCCCAGCGCGTCCGGGGCCTCCCCAAGGCGGTGGTCTCCGCCGGAAGGGACGAATGACCCGGCAGCAGATCCGACTGGTCCATCGCGTAGAAATGAAGTCCGAGACCGAGCTGGCGCAGGTTGTTGAGGCTGGCCGTGGTCCGCGCCTGAAACTTCGCCTTGCCCAGCGCCGGAAGGAGCATCGAGGCGAGAATCGCGATGATCGAAATCACCACCAGCAACTCAATGAGGGTGAATCCCGTCACGCCCCCGGGAGGGCGGGTGCGATTGGTTCCCGCAGCTCGCAATTTCATCCGGACCACTATGCGGCGATCCCTCCGGCCGGGCATGCGGTCCCTTGCCAATCGTTGTCGGAGAATTGACGCCCCGGAAACGGTGCGTGGTGCGGTCGCGCCGTCCATACCGTGTCCGCGACCGACCCCGCGACCTCCGATCCGGCGGCCGACAAGTTCCATGGGACCGGACGGTCCTGCGGCCTTCTCCGGGTATCCAGGGCCTCCCCGGGGGGGCCCGGAGGCGTCGCCCGCACCCCTGATTTTCCGGTTGCGGTTCGGACCGCGCGCCGGGGTGCGGATGCCGGCTATTTCTCCGGCCGGAAAAATACGCAGTCCACCTGATACATCCGGCCGGTGCGGGCGTCGGCATAGCCCGGTTCAATGGCGGCGAGGGAATAGCCAAGTTTGGAAAGATGGCCTGTGAAGTCACACAGCGCGGTCTCGCCTTCATAGAGGGGCACCAGCGACACCTCGGCCTGAAGCGCCACAATTCGATCCAGACATCCCAACGCGCCCTCGACGACCATCCGCTCATACCCCTGCGTGTCCATTTTGAGGAAGATCCGTCGCGCAGCGCCCGCAACCTCATCAATGATCTCGTCGAGGCGCTCGACAACAATCTGCTCGACGGCCACGACCGCCGATTCCGGCACCGCCTCGAGGTGGGTCGAAAGCATCGGGAGGAGCGAGCTCGACTCGAGGTTCTGAGATACCTTGATCTCCTGCTTCCGACTCACATCACCCAGTGCGCTGTTGCGTGCAATCCACTGGGGGTCCCCCTCGCAGGCTTTCCTGAGCTGCTTGTAGGCCTTTGTGACCGGCTCGAAGGAGACGATTTTTCCTGCATAGCCAATCTCCCGCAACTGGGATGCGTACTGCCCTACGTTGGCACCGACATCCAGCACCAGATCAACGCCCACGGCATCCAGAAACCGCCGCCGCCTGGCCAGGGTGTGGAACGCCGGGCTGTAGCTGACGATATCATACCCGCGCCGGCGGAACACACGCCGGATCGTCGTTTTACTGATCAAGGACATACCAGGACTTTTCAGAAGAATTCGCTTTGGATCTCGATCTCAGGGGAGGCTGGGTTTTGAACTCCCACACCGGCTCCATGGAAACCACCCGGGTTGGGCGATGTCAACGGCGGTTTCCACGGGGCGGTCATCCGGATCGCGGACATCGAGGTGGATGCCCGCCCTTGTCCGGGGGCCCCAGGCCGCGGCTCCCGAATCATCCGCCTCGCGTGCCGGACGACCGCTCATCGCAGTCCACGCCGCCGGCGACTCCGGTGGGGAGGGGGTGAACCCGGGGGTGGACGTTCGGGCCGCGGAAACGGAGTTCCGGCCTTCCCAAGTGCGTCCGGCTGGCAGACCCTCCGCGCGATGATGCAATGCACGCGAAATCCGGCGTCGCCCGGTCGCACGCCGCCGGGGATTGCCTCAGGGCTGCTTGCCGCCGCGCTCTGCATCGGTGCGGGTTGCGGGCCCGCCCTTGCCGGCGACCCGGATGCGCCACCCCCGTCCCCGCCCGCGCATGAAACCCACCGCATTGAAGGCTGGACCCTGCGGATTGACACCCGGTTGCTGACCGACGCGCCGGAGGCGACGGCCACCGCGGTGGCCCTGCTCCGGAGCCAGTTGCAGGAGATTGTGCGGCAGGTGCCCCCGCAAGCCGTGGAGCGATTGCGCGAAGTGCCCCTGTGGTTTTCCCCCCACTACCCCGGCATCGGTCCCAAGGCCGAGTATCATCCCGACCCCGGGTGGCTCCGCGCCAACCAGCGCAATCCGGAGATGGCCCGGGCCGTTGAATTCACGAACATCGCGATTTTCGATGCGGAGACCCGTCGCATGCCGAACTTTGCCCTGCACGAACTGGCGCACGCCTACCACGACCGGTTCCTGCCCGGTGGTTTCGACAACGCCGAAATCCGCGCCGCGCACGAAGCCGCCCTGGCGCGAGGGACGTACGACCAGGTGCCGCGACGCGACGCCGGGGGTGGAGTCCGGCTCGACCGCGCCTACGCCCTCACCAACCCCATGGAGTATTTCGCCGAGACCACCGAAGCCTATTTTTCACGCAATGACTTCTTCCCGTTTGACCGTGCGGAACTCGAGGAGGCCGACCCCGGGATGGCGGCACTCCTGGGACGCCTCTGGGGAGTTCCCGACCCGCCCGACCCGGCCGCACGCTGACCCCGAACGGCACGCCAGCCCTTCACACCAGACAACGCGCCCCTCATGAAGATCTCCCGCATCGTCGCCTATCAGGTGGACCTCCCGCTCCACGAGACCACCTACAACTGGTCCGGTGGCAAATCGGTGGCCGTTTTTGACAGCACCATCGTGGGGGTCGAAACGGACGCCGGCCTGACGGGCTACGGGGAGGTCTGTCCGCTGGGCCCCGTGTACCTCCCGGCGTATGCCGGTGGCGTGCGTGCCGGACTTCGCGAACTGGCGCCACAACTGATCGGCGAGGACCCGCGGGAACTGTCCCGGATCAACCACCGGATGGACGCGGTGCTCAAGGGACATCCGTACGTAAAATCCGGCGTTGACATCGCCTGCTGGGACCTTCTGGGGCAGTTCACCGGACTGTCGGTGACCACGCTCCTGGGAGGCCGGCATGGCGACGCGGTCCGGCTTTACCGCGCCATTTCACAGGAGGACCCCGACGCCATGGCCCGGCGGGTCGCCGGCTACCGGGCGGAGGGATACACCCGCTTTCAGCTCAAGGTCGGCGGGCACCCGGACACCGATATCGAACGCATCCGGGCGGTCCGGTCCGTCCTGCACCCCTCCGATCGGCTGGTGGCCGACGCCAACACCGGCTGGACGCAGCATGAGGCGGTCCGCGTGGCCCGGGCGGTGCGCGATCTCGATGTGTACCTGGAGCAACCCTGCCTGACCTATGAGGAATGCCTGGCGGTGCGCCGCAGCACGGACCACCCGTTTGTGCTGGATGAGACCATTGACGGGCTCGACGTGCTGTTGCGGGCGCGCGGGGATCTGGCGATGGATGTGGTCAACCTCAAGATCAGCAAGCTGGGCGGGCTGACCCGCACGCGCCAACTCCGCGACCTGTGTGTGAGCCTGGGCATCGCGATGACCCTGGAGGACAGCTGGGGCGGGGATATCGCGACGGCCGCCATCGCTCATCTGGCCCACAGCACCCCGGAATCCCTTCGGTTCACCTCCACGGACTTCAACAGTTACGTCACGGTGAGCACCGCCGAACATGCCCCGCTGCGGGACCACGGCGTTCTGCGCTCCGGCACCGCCCCGGGCCTGGGGATCCGTCCCCGCTTGGAGGTCCTTGGCCGGCCCGTGGTGGAGGTTCCGGAGTAGCCCGGGTGCGTCGCGCCGGACCCGCCGCGGCGTCGGGGGGTGGATCCCGAATGGAACGGACGCGTTGCCACGGCTGTGGATTGCCGGGTTGCACAATCCGGCAGGCTCCCGAAAGGATGTCCCCGCATGCGCCACGCCCCGATTGATTCCGGATTGTTCGTCGCCAACCGGCGACGGCTTGCCGACCTGCTGCCGCAACGCTCGCTCGCGCTGGTCAACGCCAACGACATCCTGCCGACCAATGCCGATGGCACCCTGCGCGCCGTGCCCAATTCGGATCTCTTCTACCTCACCGGGGTGTCGCAGGAGGAGACCGTGCTGGCCCTGTTTCCCGATCACGAGGACGAACGCCTTCGGGAGGTGCTCTTCCTCCGGGAGACCAATGAGCACATCGCCACCTGGGAGGGGCATCGGCTTTCCGCGGAGGAAGCCCGGGAGCGCACCGGAATCCAGCGCATCGAGTGGTTGTCGCAATTGCCGTCCCTGCTGCACCGGCTGATGTGCGATGCGGATCAGGTGTGGCTCAACGCCAACGAACATCCGCGCGCCGAACTGGTCGTCGAAACCCGCGAGGCCCGGTTTGTGCGGCGGTTGCGCGAACGGTATCCGCTCCACCAGTACCGCCGCCTCGCCCGGCTCCTGCACGCCCTGCGGGCGGTCAAATCCCCGGCGGAGGTGGCCCTGCTGCAGCGGGCCTGCGACCTGACCCGACGCGGTTTCGAACGGGTCTGCCGCCGGGTGCGGCCCGGGATGAACGAAATGGAGGTGGAGGCGGAGTTTGCCCACGAATTCATCCGCGCCGGCGGCGGCTTCGCCTACCCGCCGATCATCGCCTCCGGCGCGAGTGCCTGCATCCTCCACTACCTCGACAACCACCGCCCATGCGCCGACGGCGACCTGCTGCTGCTCGACGTCGGGGCGTCGTATGCCAACTACAACGCCGACATGACGCGGACCATTCCGGTCAACGGCCGCTTCACCCGCCGGCAGAAGCAGGTGTACAACGCCGTGCTGCGCGTGCTGCGTTCCCAGAGCGAGGGCCTCGTTCCCGGTCGGCGTCTTCGGGACTGGCAGGAGGCCTCGGAGGAGGCGATCGCCCGCGAATGCGTGGACCTCGGGCTGCTGAAGCCCCGCGACCTGAAGGTCCGGTCCGAGGACCCGGCGAAGCGGCCCGCAAAAAAGTATTATATGCACGGATGCGGGCATCCACTGGGCCTCGATGTGCACGACGTCAGCATTCCGGGACAGCCCATCCAGGAAGGCTGGGTGATGACCGTGGAACCGGCGATCTACATCCGCGAGGAGGGCCTTGCGGTCCGGCTGGAGAATGACGTGCTCGTCCGCAAAGGCGGCAACGTGGACCTGATGGCCGGGATCCCGATCGAGACGGGCGACGTCGAGGCCCTGATGCGGCGGCGGAAGCCGCGGTAGCGTGGGCCCAACGCGACGCAACGCGCGCCCGGCCGCCTAGTTCCCCGGATTGAGCGCCGCCTGCAACCGGGCCTCGTCCTCGTGGCTCAGCGAGGATTGAAGGATCGTGCCGCCGAACGGCTGGATTTCGGGAAGCACCTTGTCCGCAGTCACCGACCGCACGAGCACGAACAACGCGGAGGTGCCGGGATCGAGCTTCGCGGCGAGCTCCTTCATCATCTTGTCGTCTACGCCCACATCGGTGAGGGCCCCGGAGATCGCCCCGAAGGAAGCACCGACGGCCGCGCCGAAGATGGGATTGAGAAAGATGAGGCCGATCAGCGTGCCCCAGAACCCCCCGGAAACCGCTCCGGCGGCGGTGAGATTGACGGCTTGATGCAGCTGGATCTTCCCCCGGGCGTCCTTGGTGACGACAACGGCATCCTCGAGGTCAATGAGATGCTCCTTCTGCAACTTGAGGAGGGCGATGCGGACCTCCTGGGCCTTGTGAAGATTGGGATAGGCGACGGCGATGAGCTGGGACATGGGGCGGAGCGATGGAGTTTTCACTGCCGGCAGTGGAGCGTCTTCCTCCCACACCCGGCGACCGCGGATCATCCCCCGGCCCGATCGGGACGCAAGCGCGGTTCGAATTGCCCCGCTTGCGGACACAAGGGATGATTCCCCGGCATTCGGGCAGAAGGCGTCGGCAGCAACACGATCGAGCGGCCCGCCAAATCGGCGGGCCACTTGCGCCGAATCCGGAGGCATTGCGGAACGTCGGCACCTGAAGGCGTCGGATGATCCACTTCCAAAAATGGCTGGGCATGCTGTCCGGCGCGGCGATGGTCGGTGCGGTCGCGATCGCCGACGCCGGCGCGCCGGGTCACTGGGCCTTTCAGCCCATGGGAAATCCGGTGCCCCCGGCATCCGGAGCGGCCGCCTGTGAAGACGCATCGGCGGTGGATGCATTTCTGCGGACGCCGACGTCCGCATCCCCGCCCCCGGCCCGGGCCATGGCCGACCGTCGCCTGCTGATCCGAAGGCTCAGCTTCGGACTGCTCGGACTGCCCCCGACCCCGGAGGCGGTGGAGGCCTTCGTCACGGACCCGGATCCCGCCGCATTCGCGCGCCTGGTGGAGCGCTATCTGGCGTCGCCGCAGTACGGCGAGCGCTGGGGCCGCTGGTGGCTCGACATCGCCCGGTATGCCGACACGAACGGCCAGGACGAAAACAAGGTGATGGCCAACGCGTGGCGGTACCGGGACTGGGTGATTCGCTCCTTCAATGCGAACCAGCCGCTGGACCGGTTCATCACCGAGCAGCTCGCCGGGGACCTGCTGCCCACCGAGGACGCCGTCGAGTCCGAGGTCTTTGACCGCTGGATTGCCACCGGCTTCCTGGTCCTCGGGCCGAAGATGCTGGCGGAGCAGGACAAGCCGAAGCTCGTGCTGGATGTCGTGGACGAGCAGGTGGATGTGGTGGGCCGCGCCTTCCTCGGGCTCACCGTGAGCTGCGCCCGGTGCCACGATCACAAGTACGATCCGATTCCGGCCCGCGATTATCACGCGCTGGCAGGGATTTTCCGGAGCACCCGGACGCTGGAGAACCTGGAGTTCGTTTCCAAGTTCAACGAGCGGGTGGTCGCCACCCAAGAGGAGCGTGAAGCGGCGGAGGTCCATGCCCGGGCGCTGGCCGCAGCGGGCGCATCATGGACCAATGCCCTCCGGCGCGCGGGCGCCACGCTGCAGGGGTGCTGGCGTGAGGAACTGGCGCTGGCGCTCGCGGACCCCCGGCCGGTGGTCCGGCCGGCGCCCTCGCCACTGTTGGAACGGCTTGCGACCCTTCAGGCGGCGGACGCTTCCGGTCACCCGGCGGTCCGGCACCTGCAGTCGCTGGCTGCCGATCCCGGCGGCCCCGCGGCAGCGCTGGAGGCGCTGGAGGCGGATGCAACCCTGGACGGCGGCCTGCGGCTGGCGCCGGGGCGTGTTGGCCGCGGATTTCACGCGTCCGGTCGCAATGGATTCGAGGTTCCCCATGAGGCGCGGCTGGATCCCGAGCACCTCACGCTGGAGACGTGGGTGCGGGCCCCGGACTTTCCGGACGGGGGCGACACCCGCCGCTGGTTGGTCAACAAGAATGGAAACGAGTGGGAGGAGGGACACTACGCCCTGGTGCTCGACCGCAACCGGCCGGGAGCCTACCTGAACATTGGCGGCGGGCGCGACCGCGTGGCCGCCGTCTGGAGTGAGGGACCCGTCCTCGAGCCCGACCGCTGGCACCACGTGGCATTCACCTATGACGGCGCCGTGCTCCGGCTGTTCGTGGACGGCGCTTCCGCGGGAGAAACCCGGGTGGATCTTCAGAGGACTGCGGGAAACAAGCCGCTGGCGTTTGGCAGGCGCCAGGACGGCTACATCGCGTTTCGCGGGGTGCTGGATGGCATCCGCCTGTACGACCGGGCGTTGGCGCCGGACGCCATGGCTGCCGCCGCGGCGGACCCCGGGGCGTCACCCGCACCCGGACGGGTGGCGACCTGGGATTTCGACGACATGTCCGATGCCGAACTGCGGGTTGCCGATCGTGGGGCGCTGCGGGACGCCGTGTTTGGTCCGGACGGCCTGCTCGCGCCGCCGGCAGATCCCCGGCCATGGCTGTCCGCGCCCGACCGGGAGGTGTTGGACCGGATCGCCGCGGAGCGCGACCGCCTGAAGGCTTCGGCACCGCCGCCTCCGGCGCGCGCCCTGGCGGTGTCGGAGGACACGCCCACGGATCTCCCGATCTTCGCCCGTGGCAATCACCTGACCCCCGGAGCGGAGCCGGTCTCCCGTGGGTTCCTGCAGGTGGTCCACCGCCCGGGTGCGGCAGCCCCGCCTCCGGACCGGAGCGGGCGCCTGGAACTCGCGCGCTGGTTGACCGACCCGGAGCATCCCCTGACCGCGCGCGTCCTGGCGAACCGGGTATGGCAGGCCCATTTCGGCGAGGGCCTCGTGCCGAGCTCTGACAACTTTGGCCGCCGCGGCGACGTCCCGGAGCATCCCGGGCTGCTGGACTGGCTGGCACGCGAATGGATCCGGTCAGGATGGGATTTGAAGCACCTCCACCGATTGATCGTGAACAGCGCCACCTGGCGTCAGGCCCCGGCGCGGGGGACACCCGCCGGCGCGGCGGGTCCGGCATCCGGATTTCCGCGGCAGCGGCTTGAAGCGGAGATGGTGCGGGACGCCCTGCTCGCGGTGTCCGGGCGCCTCGACCTGACGATGGGGGGCACTCTGGTTTCGTGGGTCAACGACGCGTACGTGCCCGCCGACACCGTGTCGGAGACGGCCCTGCGGCGGACGGTGTACCTGCCGGTCGTCCGCGACCGGGTGTACGACGTGCTCACCCTGTTTGACTTCGCGAATCCGAGTGTCGGCACGGCCCGCCGGACGGCAACCGTGGTCGCCAGCCAGGCGCTGTTTTTCATGAACAGCCCGCTGGTCCGTGATTGCGCCCGGGGACTGGCGGATCAGCTGGTCGCCAGCGGGGCGGCGGACGAGGCCAGCGTGCGCGAGGCGTACCTGCGGCTCTACGCGCGGCCCCCCTCGCCGGGTGAGGTGGCCCGGGCACTGCACTTCCTCAAGGAGGCCGCCCAGTGGACGGGCCCGGGGCCGGACCCTTCGGCAGCTTGGGCGGCGCTGTGCCAGTCGCTGATGGCGGCCAATGAATTCCTGCACTTCGATTGACCCCGATGCACGACCAGCCACCGCCCCTCACCCGGAGACAGATGTTGCGCCAGTGCGGCGGCGGCTTCGGTCATCTCGCCTTGCTTGCACTCCTCGGGGCCACCCGGTCAAAGGCCGCCCTGCCCTCGCCGCCGCCCCTGTTCCGGCCGAGGGCCAAACGCATCATCTTCCTGTTCATGCACGGGGGGCCGTCGCATGTGGACACCTTTGATTGGAAGCCGGGTTTGGTGCGGGACTCCGGCAAACCGCTCCCGTTTGCAAAGCCGCGAATTCAATTCGCACAGACCTCCAATCTGCGGCGTTCCCCCTGGGAGTTCCGGGCCTATGGCGACTGCGGAGCCATGGTCAGCGACCTGTTCCCGGAGGTGGGAGCCTGCGCAGACGACCTGTGTTTTCTCAAATCGGTGCACGGGACCAACGAGGCCCACGGTGGCGCCCTCCTGAAGCTGCACACCGGGTCCGACACCTTCGTGCGCCCGAGCATGGGCTCCTGGATTTCATACGGACTCGGCACCGAGAACGCCAACCTGCCCGCCTTCATCACCATCAATCCGACCCTCGGCCACGGAGGCGTCGGCAACTGGTCCAGCGCCTTCCTGCCAGCCATCCACCAGGGCACGCGGCTCGGAGGAGGCGTCCCGGTGGAGCGGGCGACGGTGTCGTACCTCCACGACCCTGCGAACAACCCGGCGCTGCAACGGGCCCAGCTCGACTTCCTCGGGGACGTGAACCGCGAGCACCTCGAACGGTCGGGTCCGGACCCTGTGCTGGAGGCACGCATCGAGTCGTTTGAGCTCGCCTTCCGGATGCAGACCGAGGCGCCGGCCATCCTGAGCCTTGATGGCGAGTCCGCCGCCACGCGGCGGTTGTATGGACTGGACGAACCGCGGACCGCCTCGTTTGCCCGCCAATGCCTGCTGGCGCGCCGGCTCAGCGAGCGCGGAGTGCGGTTCGTCCAGGCGACTCATGGCTACTGGGACCAGCACGAGGACCTCACCAGGGATCATGGTCGCCTCGCGGCGGAGGTGGATCGGCCGATCGCCGGCCTGTTGCGCGACCTGAGATCCCGGGGCCTGCTCGAGGAAACCCTGGTGCTGTGGGGCGGGGAGTTCGGGCGAACCCCCACGCTCCAGGGCCGCGACGGACGGGATCATCATCCGCATGCCTTCACCATGTGGATGGCGGGTGGCGGGGTCCGTGCCGGATTCAGCTACGGCATCACCGACGAATACGGTTTCTACTGCCTCGACGAGAAGGTGCACATCCACGATCTGCATGCGACGCTCCTGGCCCTTCTGGGACTCGACCACGAACAGCTCACCTACCGCCACGCCGGACGTGACTTCCGGTTGACGGACGTCCACGGCGACGTGGTTCGCGCCGTCATGGCGTAGGAGCTTCGAGCGGGCGCCGGCCGGGTGGCGAATCAACGGCGGCGTGCCGCTTCGCCGGAGGGATTCCGGGACCCTTTCTTCGACGGCGGGGCCGTTCGCCGTTGCTTGCGCCCCACCGGCCGCGCGGCTTTTTCCGGGACCTGGTAGTGCGCAAATTCATGGGCCACGTAGGGCGGAATCTGGGCGCGGAACCAGGCCCGGTCGCCGTCGTAGCGCCGCTCCAGGACCTGTCCGACCGCGTGCAGCCGGGCGATCAGGGCGGCGGCATCGTGAGGAATCGAGAGACGCATGGTGGCGCGAACCGGACGCAGCATGACACCGAGCTGGGCCTGCAGGTCCGGAATGCCGGCGCCGGAGCGGGCCGACACCGCGACGGCATGATGGAACTGCGGCATCAACCGGGACGCCCCTTCGGCGGCGGCAGGGTGATCCACCTTGTTGAACACCATCAACGTGGGCTTGTTGGCGGCGCCGATCTCCTCCAGCACGGCGTTCACCGCGCGAATCTGTTCCCCGGCGTGGGGGTGTCCGGCGTCCACCACATGCAGCAGCAGCTCGGCCTCGACGACTTCCTCAAGCGTCGCCTTGAAGGACTCGACGAGTCCGTGGGGGAGTTTGCGGATGAATCCGACGGTGTCGGAAAGGAGCACGTTCTGGTTCGTGGGCAGGCGCAACCGCCGCGTGGTGGGATCCAGCGTGGCGAAGAGTTTGTCCTCGGCGGTCACGGTGGCGCCGGTAAGGCGGTTGAGCAGGGTGGACTTGCCGGCGTTGGTGTAGCCGACGATGGAGGCCAGCGGCCATTGATGCCTCTGGCGTCCGGCCCGCTGGGTGGCGCGTTGCCGACGCACCTCCACGAGCTCTCCGGACAGCTTTTCCATCCGCTCCTTGGTCTTGCGCCGGTCGGACTCCAACTGCGACTCGCCCTCACCGCCGATGGACCCCGTGCTGCCGCGCTGGCGGGAAAGGTGGGTCCAGAACCGGGTCAGCCGCGGCAGAATGTACTGCAGTTGGGCCAGCTCCACCTGCAACTTGCCCTCACGGGTGCGGGCCCGCTGCGCGAAGATGTCCAGAATGAGGCCGGTCCGGTCGAGCACCTTGGTGCCGAAGATCTCCTCGAGATTGCGGGCCTGCGCCGGGGTGAGCTCGTCGTCGAAGAGCACGGTGTCCGCCGCCAGCGCGCGGCACTGCTCCGAGAACTCGGTGGCCTTCCCCGCGCCGATGTAGGTGGCCGGATGGGGGGCATCGAGACGCTGGGTGCCCTCGCCGATGACCTGGGCCCCCGCGGTACGCGCCAGCTCGGCGAGCTCATCCAGCGAGTCCCTGACATCCCACGACGAGCGGCTTTTCAGCTCCACGCCGATGAGGAACGCCCGGTCGGTCCGTCGCCCGGCAGTGTCGAGCAGTGCCTTCACGGTCATTCCCATTCGATCGTGCCGGGCGGCTTGCTGGTGAGGTCCAGCACCACCCGGTTGACCCCGCGCACCTCGTTGGTGATGCGCAGGGAGACCCGCTCCAGCAGATCATAGGGCAGCCGCACCCAGTCGGCCGTCATGCCGTCCTGGGATTCCACGGCCCGGATGACGACCGTGTAGTCGTAGGTTCGCTCGTCCCCCTGCACCCCGACGCTGCGCACGGGGAGCAGCACCGCAAACGTCTGCCACGTGCGGTAGTACAGGCCGGCGGTCTTCATTTCCTCGACCACAATGGCGTCTGCCGCGCGCAGAATTCGCAGCTTGGGGGCGGTCAGGTTGCCGAGGCAGCGCACCGCCAGCCCGGGGCCCGGAAAGGGCTGGCGCTGCACGATTTCCTTTGGCAATCCCAGCTCGAGGCCGAGCTGCCGGACCTCGTCCTTGAACAGGCACCGCAACGGCTCCACAAGGGCAAAGCGCATCCGCCGGGGCAGGCCGCCGACATTGTGGTGTGATTTGATCATCGCCGACGGGTTGCCCGCAATGGGCACCGACTCGATCACGTCGGGATAGAGCGTCCCCTGCGCGAGGAATCGCGCCTTGCCGGCCCGCCGGGTGGCCGCCTCAAAAACCTCGATAAAGGTGCGCCCGATGATCTTGCGCTTCCGCTCCGGGTCGGTGACCCCCCGGAGCTTGCGCAGAAACAGGGCCGAGGCGTCCTCGTACTGCAGCCGGATCTTGAAATTGCGTCCAAACACCTCCCGCACCACCCCGGCCTCCCGTGCGCGCAACAGCCCGTTGTTCACGAAGATGCAGGTCAGTTGCCTGCCGATCGCCCGGTGCAGCAGTGCGGCGGCCACGCTGGAATCCACACCGCCCGAGAGACCCAGCAGCACCCGCTCACCGCCGACCTGCGCGCGGATCTCCTCCACGGCCTGATCCAGGTAGTGGCGCATCGTCCAGTGGCGTCCGCAGCCACAGATCTTGTGCACGAAGTTGGACAGCACCTCCCGGCCGCGGGGGGTATGGGCGACTTCGGGGTGGAACTGGATGCCGAAGATCCGCCGCTTCGGATGCTCAATCGCGGCGTAATCGGAGTTGTCGGTGGTGCCGACGACCACAAAGTCGCGCGGCAGCCGGGTGAGCTTGTCCCCATGGCTGTTCCAGACCTGGAGGGTTCGGGGCAGCCCGGCAAACAGCGCGCAGTCGGTGTCCGTGACGGTCAGCGTGCCCTTGCCATACTCGCGCTTCTGCCCCTTCTCCACATGACCGCCAAGGAACTGTGCGAGCAACTGCACGCCGTAGCAGATGCCCAGCACGGGTACGCCCAGGCCGAAGAGATTGCGGTCGGGGAGCGGGGCGTCGGCGGCATACACCGAAGCCGGGCCCCCGGAGAGAATCAACCCCTTCGGGGCCAGCTTCGCGATCGCGGCGGCGGGGGTGTCGTGGCGCAGGATGGTGGAGTACACGTTGCACTCACGGACGCGCCGGGCGATCACCTGGGTGTACTGCGAGCCGAAATCCAGGATGACAATCTGCTCATTCATCGGAAGCCCTGCCAAAGCGCCTGTTGGTGCCGTCCAAAGTCCCGGTTGGCGAGAGTTTTCTGGGCGGGCCGGCGATTCGGACGGCACCGTGGCCACCGGCCACCCGTCGCCGCTCCCTTCGAGCAGGCGCGTTCCCAGCCGGAACCGTGTTGTCCTGGAGACGGTTCAAACCTTCAGATCCCTTCGCTCGAATCGCCCAACGATCCCCGCACCCCAAGCCCGAAGCCCGCATCCCAATGGCACAAAAAGGCCCCGGAGCCGTTCGGGCGCCTCGCGGGGGCGCGATCGCCCGCGCATTCCGGGTTCAGTCCAGGGTTCGAAGGCGAAAGAACACGACACCTTCGTCATCTGTCGCAGGGCGGATCACGACCAGAGAATCCCCGGCGGAGATCGGGTCATCCAGCGGAAGCCACCGGTCGGGCCTGCCGATGGACCGTTCGAGCTGGTATCTCCGGCCCGGAGTGCCGCGAAACGCGATCTCCAGGGGCTCTCCGGAATCCTCGGCGATCGCCAGGTCGCCGTCGCACGCCCCCGTCTGGTTCTCGAGATAGTCCGTCCACCCTTTCGGCAGAACGCGCGGAATGACACCGCTCCACCGGCCGACGCCCCGAAGCATGTCCGGCAGGTACACGCGGCCGTTCATCGGCAGTCCCGTCTGCATCAGGGCCGCGGTGGGGTAGTCCCTCGACGCGGTCGCCATCATGTAGATATCGCTACTGCCAACGGGCTGGAGGTAGTCAAAGGCGGGCGGATCATAAATGTCGGTCTCACACTCGCAGATCACGGTCCGCCAGGTGACGCAGCCGTGTCGGTAGTAGTACGCGCTGGGATTGGTGAACGGGACATCCTCGAAATAAACGATCTGAAACCGGGCCGGAATCAGTTCGGAATAAAACAACTGGCTGAAGGCCGGCAGCACGCCGTTGAGAACCAGCCCCGCAGTTCCCGGCTGCCAGGCAAAGCCATTGCCGGGGGCCGGCGGTCCCTGGGTCAGGATGGCCACCTCGGAGAGCTTGCTCCAGTCCGTCACGATGTCCCGGAAGAGCTCCCCCAGCCCGACAAGATTGTCGTTCATGCTGGTCGCGATGGCAGCCGCCAGACCGGACACCTCGGCCTCCACCCGGTTGTCACCGTTGCCCGCCGGGGTGGTTCTCTTTTCCATGGCGAAAGTGAGGGAGGCGCCGGCAATCCCGAGGGCGGCCTGGCTGATGGGGTCGGGATCCAGCACCGCCCCGAGTTGTGCAATGAAACCCAGCACCGCGTCCAGGCTGAAGCCGACCATTGCGTCGTCGGGCGGGGCCACCTGACCGATCACGGCATTCACCGCGCTTTGCAGCCCCGAGTTCTGGTCGTTGGCCAGGTCCGAGATCAGGCTTGAGAGTGATCCGTGCAGGTGTTGCACAAAGCCCATGTAGAAGAGCTCCCGATCGAGCTGGTTGGTCACCGAGGCGTACACCGGCTCGGAAAAATAGGGTGCCAGGGAGGACTCGTACGCCAGCGAGGTCAGATTCTGGCGGTAGCCGGAGAAGTTGCTCTCCTCATCGAGGTAGGTGTCCCGGATGCTCTTGAGGTTGACGTTCTCGGCGATGTTGGTGCTGATCCAATGGTAGGCAAGGCAGGCCTCATCGCCCGGGTCGCAAGGGCCCGCGCCGGCATCGGGCGCCACCGGCCAGGGAACCGGGGGCCGGGTCGCAATCTCGTAGAGCCGGTAATCCACCAGGCCGGTGGTGTCGGCAGCCACAGGGTCGAACCATCCCTTGGGACCCGACTGCAGGACGGCCGTCAGGGTCGCCGCATTGGTGCCTGCCGGCGTCCAGGAACGGACCTCCACGGACCGCGGGAGGGCATTGGTGGGAATCCAGGGGGTGCCAACGAGGGCATAATAGCCGCCGGACTGCAATTGCCCGAGATCGGCGACGGCGCCAACGCCTGCCGCAAGGAGCTCCGCAACGGTGGTCAGGGCGGCTTCGTAGGCGACCTCCTCGGCCGAATTGCATCCAGCGGTGTCGCAATTCATCAGGGGCGATCCCAGCGACGTGAGCAACACGAGCACTTCGCCGGACGCGATCGCCTCCACCTGCCCGCTCAGGGCTTGGAGCAGCGCGGTCATCGCCTGAACGCTCGCGTCGGCCGTGGCGGCGGCCGTGGAAAACGACTGGTTCAGGAGGATGGCCTCCGAATTGGTGGGGGCCTGGTCCAGGAGGTCACGCAAGGCCACCACCAGTTGAAAGCCGCCCGCCGCACCGGGCAGCAGTGCCGGAGCCACCAGAACATTGGTGGCGGACGCGGCATGGATCAGCACCGTGTCCCTTCCGGCCCCCGTTGATGCCTGCACCGTGACAAACCGGGAGCTTGCCGGGAAAAAATTGCCGTTCAGGTCCCGCGTGAGCACCACGTCCATTTGCCCGGTGGCCCGCGGGTTCACAAAGCGGCTCTGTTCAAAGCTCCGGTTGGTGGAAAGCCCCGCATTCCCGATGAACGCGTAGGCCGGTGCGAACTGGTTGTTGGCCGGATTGTATAACGCGTTGGAATTGGCCCCAAAACCCGCCAGGGTGGCGGCCAGGGGATTGTCAATTGGATCCGTTCCGGCGGGATTCATCTCATACAGGATGATGAGAACGTCCGGACGTTGCACCATATCAACAAGGACGTCGTTGATAACCAGGGTGCCGTAATCGACGGTGCTGGCGCTGAAGTTGGTCACCACCGCGAGGGAGCTGCGTTCCAGGACCAGCAGGTGAAATCCGGCGGCATCCCCGGGGATGCTGAACAGCGGATCCGCCACGTACTGATTGGTCCCCACACGGACGCTGAAATTCGTGGCCCGTGTCCCGTCACCGGTGACGACGCGGGTCCGCACCGGGACGACCCGGGGCGAGAGATACGACGCGCCCGCCGGGGCCGGCAGTCCCGGACCGGAGCTGCCCAGCAGCGACGCCAGGGGCGTCCGGCCCGCCAGGGACACGCCCTCCGCCGCAAGGACGCCGCCCGCGGGAGCCGTGGCCAGCAGCAGGAAGGTCGCGAGTCGCCAGAGCGCCGCGAAACGATGAGGGCTCCTTGCGGGGCCGGAGGCGGAACGGGGGCGGAGCATGCCGGCAAAGAGAAGTGGACGGATCGCGACGCTGTCAATTGGGAACAAGGGTGGGGTCGTTCGGGAAAGCCAATTCTCCTTTTCTCCCGCTCGTTTTATTCGCAGGATCCCGAATGTGACTCCCGGCCGATCCATTCGCATCCTTGCGCCATGGGACCTGCCCGTCGGTTTCGATCAACCCTTCCGTAGTCCGACTCCCCCGAAGTCCCATATGGAGTTCGGAACCTGTGCTCAGGAGGAGGGCCAGCGGCACGAAGGGGGCGCGCTGCGGTTCGCCCGACGCCGCGACGAGCGGTCATGGTTCCCGATCATCAACCGGGGGTTCGTCGTGACCCCGCAGGATCGTCCACCATGAAATCGCTCCCCAGTCTCGTCTGCGCCGTATCTCTGGCAGGAATGACCTTGCAGGCCGCTGGACCTCCGCAATGGCACGCTGCCGGTCCGGGCGCGGCATCCGTGCCGGAGTTGCTGGTGTTTTCCGGCGACGAAGCCCCCGGGGTGAACCCACCCCGCCGGCATGTTTTGCTGAGTTGGCCCCTCTGCAGTTCTCGGGGGAAGCTGGTCTTCAATTCAGGCATTCCCGCCGCCGGCGGCGGAATGGCCTTGTTTGCCTTCGATGGCGAGGCACGCAGGATCGTGGAAGACCGCCAGACCTATTGGGCCCGGCCTGAGGGTGGGCCGGCGTCTCTTCCCACGGCCATCCACTTCGAAGCCGATGCGGTGGACCGGATCAATGCGGTGCCGGTCGGAGTCATCAACGATTCCGGAGCGGTGCTGTTCCGCTATCCACTCCGTCCGAGGGGCGGGTACGCGTCGAGCTGGCCGCAGGGGGTTCCGTCCAGTCCGGCGCTCTGGCAGACTGCCGGTTCCGAGCCGGCCATCCTTGCGGCCCGGGGAGCCCATCCGGACGATTTCGAATTCTTTCGCCCGCCGGGTCCCCCGGGAAATCCCGAAATGTTCCTGCATCACGAGGGGTTCCTCGATATCCGGTTCAACAATGGCGGCTTCTTCGTGTTCCGCGCCCGCAACGCAGTCAACGTTCCCTGGGGGGCCGATCCGATGTCGAGCGTGGCCGTCTACGGGGGGACGGACCGCAATTCACTCGAACTGCTGGCCTGGGACGACGGCCGGGAGGTGCCGGGAATCGCGGAGTTGGCGCGTGACGCCAATTCCGGCTTCTTCACCACCCATCCCAAGACGGATGGCAACGCGAGCATCAACACCCTCTTCCGCTTCGACGGCGGCGGTGCGACACGGGTCCTGGGTCCGGGCGATCCCCTGCCGGGGCTCGCCCAGTCCTTCGACCGTCTTTTCCTCTGGGACGTGGACGTCTCAGGCCCCGCTCTCATCGAGGTCAGGACCGGCGGAATCAGCCACGGGCTCTGGGAGGTTTCGGCCGACGGGACACACCAGCGGGAGGTGGTGCGCTTCAATACGGAGATTTCAACCCCGGCGGGACCCTTGACCCTCACCCGGCTGGCGGGTCTTAGTCCGGGTGCCTTCAACGTGTTCAATCCGCGTCAGCGCGGGGGGCGCACCGCATTTGTCGCCAGCTACGATGGCCTGAACGATTCGAACGGCCTGGGGCTGTTCACGGTGAACCCTGACGGAAGCGTGCGCATCGTCTTTCTGGCGAACCGCGCGGTCGAGGGCGCCGACTTCGTGTTCCAGATTCCCACGGCATCGGTGGGTCCGGCCCTGCTGGCCATGAGTCCCAACGGAACGATCGCCTTCACCATGCCCTTCAGCGGCGGGCCCGTCCGTGACACGCGAATGGGACTCTTCATCCTGGGCGGAGACGGGACGCCCCGGTTGGTCTTCCATGTGACCCAGCCGGTGGACGTGCGTGAATTCCAAAAGACGGTGGCCGAAACTGCCTTCGACCAGAGAACGGCCCTGGATGACAACGGCGCGCTCCATTTCCGCGTCCGGTTCACCGACGGGCATTCGGCGATCTACCGTGTCACGGGCGGCGGCACCACAACACCGCAGGGCGACGAGTTCCATTGGGCGGGTGGGATCGAAACGGACCACTGGCATACGATTTCGGACGGCCGGTCCCGGTGGAAGGACGCCTCCGGCAGGCCCTGGGAGGTGCCGCCGACCGCCGGAGCGCGGGTGTTCATCAGGGAGGCCGATGGCGAGGTGCTGCTGAAGGAACCCTCGGCCGATCTGTCCCATCTCGAGGCGACCCGCAGGCTGGTGGTCCGGGCGGATCTCAAATCCGACGCGGCCAGGCTTCGCAATGTTGCTCTCGAGAAGGGAACCCTTGATGTGCGGGATGTCGTTTTCGACGGCATCTCGCTCTGGAGCGGGGGAACCATCCAGGGCGGCCCCGAGGCGCCAGCCGTGAACCGCGACGCGTTCGTCATCCATGGCAGCGATCCCTCAAATCCCCCCGCGCTCAGGGGGAAGACCTTTCTCAACGAGGACACTGTCGGTCATTTTGAAACGGTATTGGACGTCGCCTGGGATGCCCGGATCCACAATCGCGGAACCTGGAATCTCCATGGCGACGGGGCCGGGTTCGACAACACCCGGCGTCCACTGGGGGAGCCCGTGTTCCTAAACACGGGGGAATTCAATCGCCGGCCGGAAACCGCTTCGACACCCACCAACCACATCCGCATTCCCTTCGACAACGAAGCTTCAGGCAGGGTGACGGCCGATGGCGCGGTCCTGTCCTTCGAGCGGGGCGGCCGGGTCCACGGAACGTACACGGTTGCGGGAGGGGGAAGGATCATCTTCGCGGCCGGAGGCCCGGGCACCCCGGAGTCGTTCGAAGTGGACCAGACGGTCCGTTTCAGCGGGGCAGGGTCCGTGGAGTTGAAAGGGGAGGCCCATGCCGGCTTCTTTCATATCAAATCGGGCGCGATCGTGACGGCCAACCTCAAGGACACCCTCGACGGATTCCATTTCGGTGGGGCCGCTCCTGTTCAAATGGACGGCACCTTTCACAACCTCGGCAGTGCCACCTGGTCCAGCCCATCCATCCTGGGACGCGGAACGTTTGTGAATTCCGGCGGACTGCGGATCCAAACCCCAATGCACTCAACTGCCAGGCTGGTCATCCAGCCCGGGGGCGTGGTCCTTCAGGCTTCGAAGCTTTCGATGGACAACGGCGTGGAGAACCACGGCGTCTGGGAAATCGTTGATGCCGACATGGATCAGGCCGCCCCGTCCTCGAATGCGCTGCTGCTCAACAAGGGGTTGATGCAACTCAACCGGGGGAGGGCGCGGGTGTCGCTGCCCATGCTTCTGGAAAAGGATGGCATCCTCGAGACCCTCGTGGGGGGGCCGACCAACGACTTCATCGCCTTTTACGGCGGCGGACGGCTGGCCGGTGGAACGCTGCGGGCGGGAGGAAGCTCGATCG
This sequence comes from Verrucomicrobiia bacterium, assembly GCA_019634635.1. Classification (NCBI taxonomy): domain Bacteria; kingdom Pseudomonadati; phylum Verrucomicrobiota; class Verrucomicrobiia; species Verrucomicrobiia bacterium. The sequence continues at coordinate 3,631 of JAHCBB010000041.1, read as the reverse complement.
CCTTCGTCAAGCCACCGGAAGCCGGCGAAGGATACGCCATCACTGGCGAGGTGGAGATAGACAACGGCGCCGGTGAGGTCCACTTCTTCCGCGAGCCGATCCAATTCGCGGGCGGGCGGTTGAAGAACGGAGGCAGGCTTCGGCTGGAATTCAACGAATTCGCGGCGACGGAAGCCGGCGGTGAGATTCTCAATCTCTCCGAGTTGACGCTGGATACGCCCTGGATCTCGGACCACGTGACCATTCGAAATCTTGGCCGGACCCGGATGATGGAGCGCAATGATTTCCTGATCCGGATCGGTGAGGGCAGCCAGCTGATCAACGAGGGTGCTGTCCTGCATTCCGGCAACCTGGAATTCTGGGGTGCCGGGCGGATTGTGAATTCAGGAGAATATGTTCTGCACGATGTCGAAATCACCGCCCCCGGCACGAGAGGCCGATTCGAGAACAGGCCGGAGGGTCTTCTGGTGGCGGAAGCATCCCACCGGCAGCGCATTACCTCCAATGTGGTCCTGAACAATGAAGGAACGGTTCTGGTCCGCGAGCGGGCGCACCTCATCGCCCTGAATTGCGAGCAGATCGTGGGCGGCATGCTGACGGGAGGGCGCTGGATCATCGAACGCGACAGCCGGTTGTCCCTCGGCGGGCCTGTTGTCCTGTTGGGTGCCGGAGCACAGGTCTCCCTGAACGGCAATGGCTGGGGGGAGTTTACACCGTCCGAACTTGCGGCCGGCAGCAATCTCAAAATCGCCGGCGTTGAGATGAATCTCCCGCGACTGCTGAACCACGGCACGCTCGAAATCGGACCTGAGGGCGGCCTTGGCGCGGAAGCCGGTTTTGAGAACGGCCTTGAAAGCATTCTTGATGAGATTGATCAGGTGATTGTTCCGGCACGGACCGATCATCCGCCCGGCTCCGGGCCGGCGCCGATGGCAGGCCTCCCTCCGCGTGGAACTCGAATCCGGCACGGTCAGCCGGCTCCCGTCAGGCCGATGATCACGACGCCGGTGCTTCGAAATGGTGGCTTAATCCGTCCCGGTGGCCCGGGGCAGGCCGGCCCGTTCAATCTTGCTGGAAATCTCATGCAGACGGCCCAGGGGCGCATTCAGATCGAGTTGGGCGGCCCCGTGCCTCTCTCCCAACACGATCAGATCCGGATCTTCGAGGGGACTGTGCATCTGGCCGGGGTCCTGGAAGTTCAATTGCTCCACGGCTTCAAGCCCGGGCCCGGGCAGCAGTTCGAGTTCTTGATTGTGTCGGGTTCCGGGCAGGGCGTGTCGGGCGCCTTTGACTCGATCGCGGCTCCGGAAGGGTTTCGATGGAGCGTGGCCTACCTTGAAGATCGGGCGGTGTTGACGGTGGAGTCTCCGGTCGAACGGAGGGTCGCCCTCCGTCAGGACGGAGGGGAACTCGAAATTCATTGGGACGCCGGCGTGCTCGAGACGTCCACCGCGGTCACGGGTCCGTGGATCCCGGCACCCGATGCCACGTCCCCATACCGGCTGGTTCCGGGGGAGGATCAACGGTATTTCCGCACCCGGGAACCGGTGCCCGGGCCCGGGTCGGTTCTGACGGGCCGGGAGTGAGGATTTGCTTCGGTCCCGGGACGGATCGCATTCGACATCCCGAATGCTTCGTCGGCCCGGCGCACGCTCAAATTCGTGGCCCCGGGGGGCACGTTTTGGTTTCCTTCGCCGGGCATCGGGCGCCCCACGTCTCACGCCCCTCGCCTCCTGCCGCATGCATCTCTCCGCCCTTGACTGGACCTTCATGGCCGCGGCCTTCGCGGTGTACCTCGCCATCGGACTGTTCGTCGGGCGGACCGCCGGCAAGGATTACAACAGTTATTTTCTCAGCGGACGCTCCATGCCGTGGTGGTTGCTCGGCACCTCCATGGTGGCCACGACCTTCGCCACCGACACCCCAAACCTCGTCGCCGGGATCGTCCGGCAGGACGGCGTGTTCGGAAACTGGGTGTGGTGGGCCTTCCTGCTCACCGGGTCCACCACGGTCTTCCTCTATGCCAAACTCTGGCGACGGAGCGACGTGCTGACCGACATCCAGTTCTACGAACTGCGCTATTCGGGGCAGCCGGCGGCGTTTCTGCGCGGGTTCCGCGCGCTGTATCTGGGGGTGTTCTTCAACGTCATCATCATGGCCAATGTCACGCTGGCCGCGGTGAAGATCGGCGGCGTGCTGCTCGGACTCTCCCCGCTCCAGAGCATCGCGATCGCCGCCGCGGTGACGCTGACCTACAGCCTGGCCGGCGGCCTGACCGGCGTCCTGCTCACCGACCTGGTGCAGTTCGTCATCGCCATGGTGGGTTCGATCGGCGCGGCCTGGTACCTGGTGGGATTGCCGGAGGTTGGCGGTCTCCAGGCGCTGCTGGCGCGCCCCGAGCTGGCGCCCCACCTGGCGTTGATCCCGGATTTCACCCGGGTGTCCCCCGAGGTGATCGTCGGCGTGTTTCTCATGCCACTGCTGGTCCAATGGTGGTCGGCCTACTACCCGGGGGCCGAACCCGGGGGGGGCGGCTACGTGGTCCAGCGCATCCTGGCCGCTCGGAACGAACACCATGCGGTCGGGGCGACACTCCTGTTCAACGTCATGCACTACGCCCTCCGGCCCTGGCCGTGGATCCTCGTCGCCCTGGCGTCGCTGGTGATCTATCCGAGCGTGGAGTCGCTCCGGCAGGCGTTTCCGGACCTGAATCCGCAGTACGTGCAGCATGATCTCGCCTACCCGGCGATGCTCACACGGCTCCCCGCCGGGCTGATGGGCATCGTGGTCACCTCGCTGATCGCCGCCTACATGAGCACCATGTCCACGCAGGTGAACTGGGGATCGAGCATCCTGGTGAACGACGTGTACCGCCGGTTCGTGAACCCCGGGGCGTCGGAGCGACGCCTGGTCTGGATGGGCCGTCTTGCGACCGCCGGGCTCATGGTGTTCGCCTGCGGGGTGGCGCTGTTGCTGCGCGACGCCCTGAGCTCGTTCCAGCTGCTGCTGCAGATCGGCGCCGGAACCGGATTGCTCCTGCTGCTGCGCTGGTTCTGGTGGCGGGTGAACGCCGCCGCTGAGATCACGGCGATGGGGGTTTCGTTCGCCATGGCCGCGCTGTTCTTCTTCTGGGGGCGCGCGGGCACCCCGCCGCCCGCCTGGCAGCAGATGCTCTGGGGCGTCGGCGTGACCACGGTGTGCTGGGTCGCCGTCGCCTTCCTGTCCCCGGCGACCGACGAAGGCCGGCTGCGGGAGTTTTACCGGCGGATTCAACCCGGCGGACCCGGATGGGACCGCGTCCTGCTCCGCGCGGCCGGCGAGGGGGTCCAGCTTCGGGACGCCGCCTACCGCTCCGACCTGCCCCCGGCACTCCTGGCAGCCGCGGCGGCAACCCTTGCCGTGTGGTCGCTGCTGGGTGCGGTGGGCTACGTGCTCTACGCGCAGGCGGGCGCTGCCGCCGGCCTGCTGGCGCTGTCCGTCGCGGGGTTCTGGGGGGTCTGGCGCTGCTGGCGTCGCCTCTCGTTCCGGTGATCCGGACCACCGCCCGCCGGTCCCGGAGGCCTCCCTCCGTTTGGGGAGCCTGTTTGGACTCCCGAGGGCCGGCGATTGACTTGGAGACCCCCGTTCCTAG